>NZ_JAJEQL010000013.1:0-66978 GCF_020687345.1 Faecalibacterium butyricigenerans | reverse complement strand
CCCGCATGGTTTGACAAGATCGATGCCTCCGGCGGGGCGGTGTTTTTTGCCTCCGGGGTGTTCTATTACTTCCTGACGGAGCAGGTCAAGGCGCTGGTGCAGGGGATGGCAGATGCTTTCCCCGGCGGAGTGCTGGTCTTTGATGCTGCCAACCGTACGGCGGTAAAGATGATCGCCAAAACGTGGCTCAGGACGGCGAAAATCAAGGATGTGGGAGCATATTTCGCGGTTTCGGATGCGAAAAGCGAGCTTTCCCCATGGGACAGCCGTTTGCAAGTATCCAGCAGGGGCTATATGATGGGGTACAACGATTTGAAAGATCCTTCTGTCAGCGGCTTTTTCCGGTTTCTCGCCAAGGTTGGGGACAACGGGATGAAAATGCAGATCGTGAAGATCGGATTTGGAGACAGAGAATGAAATATGCCAAGATGCCCTTTGGGATGTGGATGCTGTTTGCCGGTTCCTTTCAAAAGCAGCTGACGGCAGTGCTGGGCTATGATGCGGACACTGCAAAAGCCATCACGAAAAAGGCAAAGCCGCAATACCGGCAGATCATCTGCAGGCTGCCGGAGTTTGAAAAGGCCGACCGCTTCAAAATGAATCTGGTCAACTGCGCCATGATTGGCGCGTTCATTCTCTCCATGCCGCAACGTCCAGAGGTGGACAGGCTGACGGATTACTATGCAAGATCCATGATGACAAAGCCCATGCAGTGGTTCTGCCGCAAAAGCGGAAAAAGCAAGTTTACCGCAAAGGATATTGCCGCTATGAAGGCAACCGCCACTCTGAAAGCCGCCGACCGCAACCCCTACTCGTGGAACATGGAGTTTTACGAATACCCGGATGGCAGCGGCTACGAGGGACGCTTTACCAAATGCGGCATCTGTGTGCTGATGAAGGAACTGGGGCTGTACGACCTGACCCCCGCTTTGTGCCATCTGGACTACACCATGAGCGAAGCGGGCGGCGTGACAAATTTTGTGCGGCAGTACACGCTTGCCTCCGGCGGGCCCTACTGTGACTGCAGGTACAAAAAGAAAATAAATTAGGAGGAGTGTGCGATGCTTGTCAAGTCGATAACAGAGGAAGAAATTTACGGTATCGGCCACGCTCAGCGGAGCAAAAACTACACGCCCAGCAGGATCGCAAGGAAGATCAGGTTGGACAGGGTGAACAGCCCAAAATACTGCTTCTTCCCCTGTGGCAGCTCCCGTGCGATCTGCCGGTAGGAAATAAGACTGGCCATGGATGCGATCAGAGTGCCAAGACCTCCCAGATTGGTACCGATAATAAGGGCTTGTGTCTCTGCCGTGAACCCGGACAGCAGCAGGGCGGCGGGAACATTACTGGTGACCTGCGAAGCAAGAACCGCCACTAGAACTTCCCGGCCGGTCAGAAACTCCTGCAGCCAGCCGGAAAAGGCCGGAATGCGCCCCAGATTGCCAATGAAGATGAAAAAAGCCACAAAGGTCAAAAGCAGGGAATAGTCCACTGCCCGTAAGGTGTGCGGGTCTGCAAAAAGAACGCAGACGAGTACAGCGGCAAAGGCAATGCCATAGGGCAGCACCCGGATCACGGACAGCAGGCAGACGGCAAACAGAACCAGATACAGCAGGATGATCTTCTGATCTCCCTGAGATGCAGAAGAAGAAACAAGCTCGTCCACGGAGAGGGCGGCAGAGTTTTTCCGGCAGACCAATGCTGCCCAGGCCAGCAGCAGGAGCAGAGAGACCAGGGTGTAGGGCAGCATAAGAAGAACAAATCCCCCGATGCTCATGCTGCTTTTTCCGTAAAGATAGAGGTTCTGCGGGTTGCCGATGGGGGTCAGCATACTGCCAAGGTTTGCCGCAATGGTCTGCATACAGACCACCGGAATCAGAAGGGAGCGGCGGACATCCGCTCCCAGACGGCTCAGGACCACGAACGTAAAGGGAACGAAGGTCAGCAGGGAAACATCGTTGGTGATGAACATGCTTCCGAAAAAGCACAGCCCGACCAGTACCAAAGTCAGCTGAAAGGTGCTGTGGGTACGGGACAGCAATGCCCGGCCCAGTCCATCAAAAAAGCCCTGCCGCCGCAGCCCGGCCATGACCGTCATCAGGGAAAACAGGATCGCCAGCGTGCGCAGGTCGATGTAGCCGAGATACTGCACATCCGGCGGAACAAAGAAGGCGGAGACAACGGCCAGCACAGCGGCTGCGGTGAGGACCGTTTCCTGCTGAATGAATTGTTTGAGTTTCATAGAGACACATCCTTGTAGTTGTAAAGGCGGCCCTGCTGCGATGCCGGGCGGCCTTTTTTCGTATTTCAGAGCAGCAGCTCAAACGACCCGATCATCAGCGGCATGGTCAGGATGGAAAGCAGCGTGCTCAGGACATAGATCGCACTGGAATGAGAAGCATCCCGGTCATAGAGCTGTGCCATGGAGGTGACTGTTGCACAGGCGGGGGTAATGGCAGAAAGGTAGACCGTCATCAGGATGGACTTGCCGTCCGGGATCCAAAGGGATGCGTGAACTGCCCAAAGCAGCAGAACAATGACCAGCGGAACACCCAGCAGACGCAGAAATACCGGCAGATAGTTGCGCGGGGTGCAGAAAACCTTTTTCAGGGGCACTTCCGCAATGGCCATGCCTGCCAGCAGCATTCCCATAGGGCCGATCATATTGCCGACACTGCTCAGTGTGCTGGTGATCGGGGCGGGCAGCGAGATGTGCAGCAGGTACAGCAGAGCACCGGCTGCAATGGCGATCAGGTTGACATTGGTAAGGAGCTTGCGCCATTCCAGCCGGGCAGACCCCTGCAGGCAGGCGCTTGCATGGGTCCAGAGCAGCACCAGCTGTACAATGACAAAGGCGCAGGAGTAGACAACATATTCCTCCCCCAGCAGGGCCTGCACGATGGGAATGACCAGCGCGGCGGCATTGCTGTAAATGATATTGACCTGCTCCACGGCGTCCAGCTTGAGAGCTTTGCGGAACAGCGCATTCAGAAGCAGAAATACAACGTGCATTCCAACGGCGATGCCCATGGAATAAAGCAGCCCGGTGCGGATCTCCGGTGTATCCTTGATCTGAAAGGCGTTCAGAACGACACAGGGCATGACCAGATAGACAAAGACCACAGACAGCACCTTGCTGTCCGATGCCTTCAACAAGCCGGTTTTCACAACGGCATATCCCATCAGCAGAATCAGAAATAGCTGCGCGATCTGCTGCATCAATAAAAGGCTGATTTGCATTTAGATCTCCTCTTTTGCAATTCGTTTTTGCAGCACCATCCTACTCCATTGGCGGGGCATCGTCAAGAGAAAACAGAAAAAATACGATCTGAATATGAGATGGACGTCGCACCTTACGAAAACGGCAAGCCCATCTATTATGACTTTACGGCGTGTCCGGCAGCGGAGTTTGCCAAACTGGGATTTTCCCCCGGAACGACTTTTGCCGTCTGCGTGCGGCGTATAGAATGATCAACGAGTCAACAGCTCAAAATGATTCCGTTTGGTGACCAGCAATCCTTCCTTTTGCAGTTTGGAAAGCTCCACCGACATGGCGGCACGCTCCACGCAGAGAAAATCTGCCAACTGCTGACGGTCAAAGGGAATGTCAAAGGAGAGGGATGACTGCCGGATGGACTCGGCAGACAGGTAGGACAGCAGCTTTTCCCGGGTGGTCCGCTTGCTGACATGGGTGATCTTATCGTTAAAAAGCAGTATTTTGTTTGCCAGAACGCTGACCAGATTGAGGATGAGTTTTTGGTGATGGTCGCAGGCGGTGGGGCAGGAGGTGAGCAGCCGCTTGACGTTCAGCAGCAGGATCTCGCAATCCTCCTCTGCCACCACACTGATGTTCAGGATGGCACCGGGGGTGGCGGCGTAAGGCTCCCCGAAAAAGTCCCCGGTATTGCACTTGGACAGGATGTTGCGGTGTCCCCAAAGATCCTCCTGGATCACAAGGGTGGAACCGGACAGCATGAGCCCCATGACCTCTGTGGAATCTCCGGCACGGAAGATATAGGAGCCCCGGGGACGGGTGATTTTCGCCGCACTGACGCAGTGCAGGATGGACAGGATTTCATCATCGGTAAGCCCGGTAAAGAAGGGGCAGCTCCGCAGAACAGGCAAATATTTTTGCATAAAAGCTCTCCTTGTTAGAATTCAAACAGACAAGATAGCCTTAGTATACTATAATAAGGCTGCAAATGCAAAAACACCCACAACAGGAGAGTATAGATATGATTCGGAAGATCATCCATATTGACGAAGAAAAATGCAACGGCTGCGGGCTTTGTGCAACCGCCTGCCACGAGGGAGCCATCGACATCATCAACGGCAAAGCAAAGCTGGTGCGGGAGAATTTCTGCGATGGCTTTGGCGATTGCCTGCCGGGCTGTCCCACCGGAGCCATTACCTTTGAAGAGCGGGAAGCCCCCGCTTACGATGAGGCGGCGGTGCAGGAGAACAAAAAGAAAAAGGAACTGCAGGAGAAGATGAAGCACCTCCACGAGGGTGGCTGCCCCGGCTCCCGGATGCGGATGCTGGAACAGCCGGAGGCTGCCGAAAGCGCAGCTTCTGCCCCCGTGCAGCAGGTCTCCCGCCTCCGCAACTGGCCGGTGCAGATCAAGCTGGCACCCGTCCATGCGCCCTACTTTGCGGGCGCAAAGCTTCTGATCGCAGCGGACTGCACGGCCTACGCCTACGCTAATTTCCATCAGGAATTTATGCGGGGCAAAGTGACCCTCATCGGCTGCCCGAAGCTGGACGCTGTGGATTACAGCGAAAAGCTCACCGAGATCCTGCGCAGCAATGACATCCAGAGCGTGACCATCCTCCGCATGGAGGTGCCCTGCTGCGGCGGCTTGGAGATGGCAGCGAAAAAGGCGCTTCAGGCCAGCGGAAAGTTCATTCCGTGGCAGGTGGTCACCATCTCCATTGACGGGAAAATTCTGGATTAAGCAAATAGAGAGGAACTCAAGATGGAACGTAAAATGTTTTGTTTTCAGTGCGAGCAGACGGCAGCCTGCACCGGCTGTACCGGAAAAGCGGGGGTGTGCGGCAAGACTGCCGATGTCGCACAGCTTCAGGATGAACTGACCGGCGCTCTGATTGGGCTGGCCAGAGCCACGGACGGCGGTATGCAGGCGACGCCGGAGGCATGGCGTCTGATGATCGAGGGACTTTTCACCACGGTCACCAATGTGAACTTCAACGAAAAAACGATTCGGGAGCTGATCGGCCGGGTACACGCCGAAAAAGCACAGCTGGTACCCGACTGCTCGAGCTGCGCTGCTCCTTGCGGACGCACCAGTGACTACGACATGAACCTGCTCTGGAGCGCCGATGAGGATATCCGAAGCCTGAAATCCCTTGTTCTGTTTGGCGTGCGCGGCATGGCAGCTTATGCGCATCACGCCATGGTCTTGGGGTATACCGATGACGAGGTGAATCGCTTTTTTGCCAAGGCACTCTTCGCCATTGGCGAGGACTGGGGCATGGAGGAGCTGCTGCCGATCGTAATGGAGGTTGGCGAGAAAAACCTCAAGTGCATGGCACTTCTGGATAAGGCCAACACCGAAAGCTACGGAACGCCCATACCTGTTACCGTTCCGCTGACCGTAGAAAAGGGGCCGTTCATTGTTGTCTCCGGCCATGACCTCCACGACCTGAAGCTGCTGCTGGAGCAGACTGAGGGCAAAGGCATCAACATCTATACCCATGGCGAAATGCTGCCCGCTCACGGCTATCCTGAACTGAAAAGGTATTCCCAGCTCAAGGGCAATTTCGGCACGGCATGGCAGAACCAGCAGAAGGAGTTTGCGGAGCTTCCCGCGCCGGTGCTGTTCACCACCAACTGTCTGATGCCGCCGAAAGCAAGCTATGCCGACCGGGTGTTCACTACGTCGGTGGTGTCCTACCCCGAAATGATGCACATCGGAGAGGACAAAGACTTCACCCCGGTCATCGAAAAGGCTTTGGAGCTGGGCGGTTACTCCGAAGACAAGCCCTTCACCGGCATCAACGGCGGCAGCACGGTCATGACCGGCTTTGCCCGCGGCACGGTGCTTGGCGTGGCAGATCAGGTCATTGAGGCGGTCAAGTCCGGCGCGATCCGGCACTTCTTCCTAGTTGCCGGCTGTGACGGCGCACGCCCCAGCCGCAACTACTACACAGAGTTTGTAAAGCAGACGCCTGCCGATACCGTAGTGCTGACCCTTGCCTGCGGCAAGTACCGCTTCAACGACATTGACCTTGGCACCATCGACGGTCTGCCCCGTCTGATGGATGTCGGACAGTGCAACGATGCTTACAGCGCCATCCAGATCGCTGTTGCCCTTGCGGATGCTTTCGGCTGCGGTGTGAACGACCTGCCGCTGTCCATGGTGCTCTCCTGGTACGAGCAGAAGGCTGTGTGCATTCTGCTGACGCTGCTGTATCTGGGCATTAAGAATATCCGCCTTGGCCCCACGCTGCCGACATTCATTTCACCGAATGTCCTTAACTATCTGGTAGAAAACTATGGCATCGCGCCGATTACAACGCCGGAAGAAGATCTGGAAGCGTTGTTGAAATATAGCAATTCAACTCTTTAATGCAACAGCAACAGCGTTGAATTGCATATCGCAAATATGCTGTTTTCATGTTGCACTAATTTCTTGCCTTGCGATAATTGGGCGTTTTGTGAGAGGCACAATCCATTTTTTGGTTCGTTTTGGTTATTCCAAGGCGGTGCGGGCAGTGCGCACAAGATACTCCATGGCTTCCACCGGGTATTGCCCGGCGGCGGTCTCTCCGGTGAGCATCACGCTGGAAGCACCGTCTGCCACAGCGTTGTAGATGTCGCTGACCTCGGCGCGGGTGGGTACCGCCCGGCTGCACATACTGTCCAGCATCTGGGTCACCACCATAAAGGGCACCCCGGCAGACCGGCAGACTGCCGAAAGCTGTTTCTGGCACCGGGGCAGCTCCCACAGGGGCATGGCGTTGCCAAGGTCCCCGCGGGCAATGACCACTTCATCCACAAGAGGCAGGAACTCCGGCAGGGTCCGCACCCCCGCAAGGTTCTCGATTTTAGCAAAAATGCGGATCTGTCCGGCCCCGGCCTGTTCCAGCGCCCGGCGCAGGGTGCGGATGTCCTCGGCACCCCGCACGAAGGGCAGCATCACCCCGGTAACGCCGCAGGCTTCCGCCAGCTGCAGGTTTTGCAGGTCTGCCTCCGTCAATGTGGGGGAGGCCACCTCCAGCCCCGGCGCTGCAAGGCTTTTGCGGCTTTGCAGGGTGCCGCCCCGCACCACGGTACACTGCAGGGCAGCGCCGTCGGCTCCGGCCACCTGCACAAAGAGCCTGCCGTCATCCAGCAGGAGATCCTGTCCCGGCCGGGCCGCCTGCACCAGCGCCGCTGGGCAAGGGACACCCCCTTGCCCCAGCCGGAGGCTCTGACCCGGTTCCAGCACAAGGGGCCGGGTCAGCGTGCCGATGCGCAGCTCCGGCCCCTGCAGGTCGATGAGCAGCTGGGGGATGCCCACGGCGTGGATAATGTCCAGCCAGTCTTTGTGGGCCGAAAGAGGCCCGTGGGAAAGGTTCATGCGGATGCCCGTCATGCCAGCTTCCACCATGCGCTGCAAGGTCTCCGGCTGGGCACAGGCGGGGCCGATGGTGCCATAAAATTCCAAAAGATCACCCGGTTTCGTTTTTTCTTATTGTAACATGGAACCGGGCCGTTGAAAAGTGCCAAAACGGGACAAGCCGGAAAGCTCTCCCGAGTGGACGCTTCAGAGGTCGTGTGCGCCAAGGCACAACGCACATAGGATGCCCCCGGAGAGCCGCAACAAGCCCTCCGGGGGCATTTTTGGTTTTCGGTATCTGTTCCGCCGGGAAAAAGTGTGGTATACTGAAACCGACAACTCGGAATTTGTGGAGATAAGTATGATAGTACCTGTAAATGAAACAAATCTTCTTCAAGCCGCAACCATCCATTCAATATCCTGGAAGGAATCGCATCGTGCATTTTGTACTCCTGATTTCATAGAAACACACACGCCAGATCGGCAACGGGAGTATTTGAGGAACAAGATGAACAACGGAACAAAGCTCTATATGCTTGTAGAAGAAAAACCAATAGGGGTTGTTTCTGTAACAAAGGGTTTAATAGAGGATCTTTATATTCTTCCAGATATGCAAAACATGGGTTATGGAACGAAATTATTGCTATACGCAGTAGGCCAATGTACGGATACCCCTACGCTGTGGATTCTTGAGAATAATATAAATGCTGAGAGACTCTATCGTCGAATAGGCTTTAAGGAGACAGGGAGAAAGAACGCAATAACAAATAAGCTTGATGAGATTGAGTTCGCATTGACATAAATTCCAGTTTGCCGGGCAGACAGGCATCTGAAAAACCACACAAAAACGAGGGAGCAGCCATGGTGCTTTATTTTTCGGGAACCGGAAACAGCCGGTATCTGGCGCGGTGCATTGCCGAAGGGCTGGGCAAGACCGAGCTGACCGGGGCAGAGCGCATCTGATTTGTGATGGACTGCAGCAGCGAGATCGACAATGCAGCAGGACGTGTGAAGGAAAGCGGAAAACAGATGAAGTTTTTATACTTGCATGGGCTAGGACAAAAACCAGACAGTTGGGACAGAGTAATAAAAGAAACGAAGGTCTCAGACAGCAGCGTCAGCTTGAGTCTGGCAGAGATGCTGGAGGGCAAAGCGGCCACCTATGGGGAGCTGTATGCTGCATTCTCAGGAAGGTGCGACAAGGAAAATAATGAGATCGTTTTGTGCGGGCTTTCCTTGGGTGCGGTTCTGGCACTTAATTATGCGATAGACCACCCGGACAAAGTAAAGGCACTGGTGCTAATTGCAGCACAATATGAAATGCCTGAAAAGCTATTGAAGTTCCAGAATCTGCTGTTTCACGTTATGCCGAATGCAATGTTCGAGCAATTTGGCTTCAAAAAAGCAGACGTGATTCGCTTGTGCGGCACGATGGCGGAATTGGATCTCAGGGATTCATTATATAAGGTGTCCTGTCCGGCATTGATCGTTTGTGGAGAAAAGGACAACGCAAACAAAAAAGCCTCAAAGGAACTTGCCAGTTATTTGAGCGATGCCCACTTCCATGAGCTTTTGAAAACAGGTCATGAAGCAAACATAGAGTCTCCAGAGGAATTGGCAATGGTGCTGCAGAGGTTTTATGATAATATTATCGGATAGTCTACGATCTACACCCTGAAGGATCGCTGTCTGAAATACAGTACACTTAGAATAGTGTTTTCTCCATTCTGCCGGTTGAATGGCGTTTGAAGTTAAAGAGGATCTTGCTGATCATATAATAACGATCTGCATTTGGCTCTTCTGTAACACAGTCACAGAAGCTGCAGACCCATGGCGATGATCCACATATAGGAGCAGGTCTTGGGGATCATCAGCAGGCCCACTTTGGGCTTGGTCTTACTGAAAAGGGTCACAGGCAGGTAGCAGCCAAAGGAAATGAGGATGGCTGCCACCATCCGGGTCATATGGTAGTCGCCGGTATTGCCGGAGATGGCGTACAGGATGATGACGCCGAGGCCGGTAAGGGCAAACACTGCGTTGCGCAGGATGGACAGGGTGGGGTTGCCCTCATCGGTACACCAGTTGTTCTGGGGCAGCAGGCAGATCAGGATGCGCAGGATGGCAGACAGCCAAATCAGGACTTCCACAGCTACGGGAGCCTGAAGCTGAGGGAAGGTGGCCTTCCAGACATACAGCAGGATGATATAGAATACCGTCATGGTGATGGAAGAGACCTGCAGCCCGATGCCGAGCTGCTTCTTGATCCGGTCGCTGCTGCCTCGCACGGCCCGGATGATCCGGGGCACCAGATGGAAGGCGTCACCGCCGCAGAGGGTCAGGGTCAGGACGCCATATAGGATAAAAAGGCTGCGGCCCTGAGCCATCGTGAAAAAGAGGATGCCTGCGATGAGATCAAAGATCAGATAGGCGGCATCGAACACCGCCTCCATCCGATCGGGCATTTTGGGTTGGCAGGCTTTATGATTCATGATGTGTCATTCCTTTTATTTTGAGGCATTCTTCTGCATTGTCGCATATCTTCTGGAATGCCTGTTTACAAGCTGCGATCTGAGGCTCTGAGAGTCCCTGAAACATATCTCTGGCAAACTGCCGCTGAGCCTCAAGCCCTTCGGCGATGATCGGCTGAGCCGACGCGGACAGATAGACATCGATATGCTTTTTGTTCCCGTCGGCGACCTTTTTTTCGATCAGTCCCCGCTCCTCCAGCACTTTCAGTGAGGTGGAGACATGAGATTTGGTGGAATTGCGCACCCGTACAATATCTGCGGCGGTATGGTACTGAGGATTATGGTATAAAAACATCAGGATATCATACTCCATCTGCCGGAGTTGATATTTCTGACATACGGATGACATCAGCAGCTCATAGTAGCAGGTAATGGCTTTGTGATGATCCCAAAAGTTCATAGATACCTCCTGTGATATATTGTTCTATTTAGAACGATTGCATTATATGCTATCCCCGCCGCCTTGTCAAGAGGAAATTTCTGCCGACGATGTTCTTGACCGGAAGATAGGACTCATTGCCCTGCGGAGCCTTTTCTGCCACGTCAACACAGTGAACAAAGAATAAAAAACAGCGACCCCGGAGAGCGGTGGGAATCACTCTCCGGGGTCGCTGTTGTCAGGACAGGGTCTCTTTTGTATGCAGGCGTCGGGAGGCATCCTCTTTTACAAGCTCAATGACCACCGCAGTCAGAGGGATAAAGAAGATGATGCCGATGATGCCAAAAAGCTTTCCGCCGATCATGGCGGCCACAAGGGTGTAAAACGGAGAAAGCCCCACGGACTTTCCCACCACGCGGGGATAGATGAACTGGTTCTCGATAAACTGCACGGCAAGGTAGACAATGAGGCAGCGCACCGCCAGCACAGGATCCACCAGAAGCACAAGGAACACGCTGACCACGCAGGAGATCAGTGCCCCCACATAGGGGATGATGGCACAGATGGCGGTGAGCATCCCCACCAGACTGCCGTAGGGGATCCGGAAAACCGAAAATGCAAGGGTCATGAGGACACCGAGGATCACGGCCTCACTGCATTGTCCCGTCAGAAAGTTTGCGAAGGACTGACGGAACAGCCGACAGAATTTCAGCAGCCCGGCGGCGTGGCTGGGCTTCAGATAGGCGCATACCAGTGTGCGGGCGTGGTGGCAGAGGCTCTCGGCCCCGAGGGACATATAGATGGAGATGATCAGGGCAAAAGATGCAGTCACCACGATGTTCACGGTGGCAGATACCGCTCCGACCGCATTGACCAGCACGGTGTCGATGCTGTTGGTGATCCTGTGCAGCAGCTGCTCCCAGTCGATGCCCTCCAGCCAGTGCATCAACCAGTCCATGTTGGTGTCCTGTGCGCTGAGATAGGCGGTCCAGCGGGGGATATTGGACTCGATCTGTAGATAGAGGCTGTGAAACGACTGCACAAGCTCCGGGATCAGCAGGGTGAGCGCCAGCACCAGCACAAGAACAACGCCGAGCAGGGTGATGAAAAAGCTGAGAAGATGGATGGCGCTGCCTGAGGGCTGCTTTTTGGCCCTGCGGAACAGGCTTCTCAGCCGCTTTTCCAGTCCGGCCATAGGCACGCTGAGAAAAAGCGCCAGAATGCCTCCGGCCAGAATGGGCAGGATCAGATCGACTAGATCGGCGGCAAAGGCCAGAACGGCAGAAAGCCGCAGCAGTGCGACAAAAAGCGTTACCCCCACAACGGTCACGAGCAGATATTGTTTTGTTTTTGGTTCCATGACGACATTCCTTTCCCGGAGCCTGTAGCTGCAAATTGCAAAAGCTCCTCTGCGGACTCTTTTATCGTATTGTAATGGGAAGGAACAGGCTTGTCAAGACGCCGGTAAGGGAAGTGGCGGCCCGCAGCGATGGCCCTGCCTGTCGGCCTTGGCTGTGCGCCCATCTATCCCGGCATCATCCATGCAACGCCGAGCCACTTTGGGGCGGATCGGTCGCAGGCGATCATTGGAGTCCAGATGGCAAGTGCATACGTCGGAAATTGTCTGATGCCGCTGCTGTATCCGCTCAGCGTGATGGTTCTGGATGTGGCTCTGCCCTGTGGGAAACGGCCTGCAAGAGACGGCAGTTTGATAAAATGCGTCCCTAGGAAGAAAAACGATGGAGATTGTATGAAAGATGATAAAAGTATTATCTTTTCGTGAATTTTAGCACTCTACGCTTGACACTGCTAATAAATGGTGCTATAACTATGGCGTGCTCAGGAGGAAGGGCAAAAGAGAGAGCCGCGAGGTGATCGAGCAGCTCCCCGGAAAGCTTTTCCGAATGAACAACATAAAGATTTTTTACCCGACCCGAACGCCGGGATTGGAGGAATGATTTATGTTTATGCCTGCTGTTTTCCATGAGAATCTGTTCGATGATCTCTTTGATCCGTTCTGGAACGATGGCGCGCTGGAGCGTGCGATGAACCGTGAAGAGCGTGAAACCTTCGGCAAGCGCGGTGCAAACATGATGAAGACCGATGTCAAGCAGACCGAGAACGGCTACGATGTGGCTGTTGACCTACCGGGCTGCAAGAAGGAAGACGTTCAGATGGAACTGAACGACGGCTATCTGACTATTCAGGCAGTGCGCAGCCACTCGAATGACGAGAAGGACAACAATGGCCGCTACATCCGCCGCGAGACATTCTCCGGCACCTGTGCCCGCAGCTTCTATGTGGGCGACGCTGTGAAGAAGGAGGACATCCACGCAAAGTTCGAGGATGGCGTCCTGCACGTCGAGCTGCCTGCTCCTCAGCAGACGAAGGCTTTGCCTGAGAACCCGAACCTGATCGAGATCGAGTAAAACGCCGGTCGTGTGCGCCAAGGCACAACGCACATAAGATGCCCCCGGAGAGCTGTAACAAGCCCTCCGGGGGCTTTTTTGTGGGGCGGAAACATGGTACAATAGGAAAGAACGAGAGAGAAGAGGGTGCGATGAAACAAGAAAAAGCCTATTATCACCTGCCCGGTTTGTTTGAGTTTTACGAGCTATACCGGGAGTTCCTACCCCTGTACCGGGGGCATCGGGAATACTTCTATGACTGGTGCAGCATTGGCTCCATCTACGGAGCACCGGCCGACTGCATCTGGGGCGGGGGACGCACCGGTTTCGGCGGGCACGACCCCAAAGAGGTCCTTGCACTGATGCAGGAGTATGGCGTCTCGGCCCGGCTGACCTTCAGCAACTCCCTCCTCCGGGAGGAGCATCTTTCGGACCGGAAATGCAATGCGCTCTGCGCCCTCTTTGCACAGAGCGGCGGGGTGGAGAATGGCGTCATCCTCCATTCGGAGCTGCTGCTGGACTACCTGAGGACGCACTACCCGCAGCTTTACCTCGTCTCCTCCACGACCAAGGTGCTGACGGATTTCCGACAGCTCCGGGACGAGACGGCCCGGGAGGAATTTCGCTATGTGGTGCCGGATTTCCGACTGAACAAGGCCTTTGAACAGCTGGACAGCCTGACGCAGCCCCAGAAGGACAAGGTGGAGTTTCTCTGCAACGAGTGCTGCTGGGTCGGATGCCGGGACCGGAAGCGCTGCTACGAGAATGTCAGCCGCAAAAATCTCGGCGAGGACTGCCCTGACCATATCTGCACTGCCCCGGGCGCGGGGGAGGGCTACCGTTTCTCGAAGGCGATGGAGAACCCCAGCTTCATCGGCGTGGAGGACATCCGGAGGACCTTCCTTCCGATGGGATTTTCCAACTTCAAGATCGAGGGACGGGGGCTTGGCAGCGCCTTGGTGCTGGAATTTCTGCTCTATTATATGGTAAGGCCGGAGTACCAGCTGCACGTCCGGGAAGCCATCTATCTGGACAGTATGCTCGACCTATTCTGAGCGGCCCGGCCTCCGTTTCGAAAGCATCTTGACAAAGCCGGGCGGAGTTGTAATAATAGAGAGACAGTTATATACAACAAACTGCCAAAAGGAGAAAACAATTATGGAAGCATTGGAATGCATCAAGACCCGGCGCAGCGTCCGCCGCTTTACCGAAGAGCCTGTTACCCCGGAGCAGGTGGCCGAAGTGGTGGCCGCTGCCGCTTATGCCCCCAGCTGGAAAAATACCCAGATCGCCCGCTATATTCTCGTGGAAGATGCGCAGAAGCGTGAGAAAATCGCCAGCGATTGTGTGCTGGATTTCACCTATAACGCCAACACGCTTTCCCATGCCCCCGCACTGGTTGCGCTGACGATGGTGACGGGACGCTCTGGTTTTGAGCGGGACGGCAGCTATTCCAGCCCGCTCGAAGGCCACTGGCAGTCCTTTGACGCCGGTATTGCCGCACAGACCTTCTGCCTTGCCGCGCACGCACTGGGCCTCGGGACGGTCATCATGGGCATCTATGACCCGGACAAGGTGGCAAAGGTGCTCTCCGTGCCCGAAGGACAGACAGTGGCTGCGCTCATTGCCATCGGTCATCCTGCACAGGATCCCGCCGCACCTGCCCGCAAGAGCGTGGAAGAACTGCTGAGCGTACAGTAAATGAGATGGGTCCGGCATTCTGGACACCTGCCACAAAGTAGATAACATCACCCCGGTTTCCCTTTTTGAAAGGCAGAAGCCGGGGTGATGTTATTCTATTTCTGACCAAACCCAACGGGCAGGCTACCGGAGCCGCCCGTTGGGTTTGGCGTATCTGGCAAAACAGCAAAATTATGATAGGATTTCTCCGTCAGCAAAGCCCCGGTGGACGCTTAATCGTCTACTAATTCTACTAAAATTGAATCTGTGGTTGTTTTTTTGAGGCAAATTGGACAATAAATCACAAAAAGATTGACAATATCGACCAAAATTTTCTAGGGGGGGGGGGGGTAGAATAGTGTCAAAACCCCTTGCGTACAAGGTAACACAATGGTAAAATAAACTTATAAATAGTTTTATCGCAAGGTAAGAAATCAGTGTAGCATGAAAACAGCATATTTGCGATATGCAATTCAACGCTGTTGCTGTTGCATTGAAAAGTTGAATTGCTATAGGATGTCGAACGCACGGTGTCTCCCACGAGCGAATGAGAGATACCCCTTAATTGCGGAAGGGGTGATAGGTGTGGCGTTTCGACGATTTGGACATCATCCGAGAACAGGCAAAGGTGCGCTAACTGGGATGGGACGGCGTGAGGAAAAGGTGCTTGATGGAAGAATTGCAAACAAAATGACCCTTGGCGAAGCAGTCGTCAGGGGCGTTTTGCGTGCTCTGACGTATGGGGGCGCTGCGGATCGATGCCAAAAAGTGACTGCAAGTGCCTCTGCCGTTGAAGCTGGATAAGAGGACGTACAGTTGGAATCGTGTGTGAGATTACATAGTGTGAGTGAGGAGAAAAAAATGAGCGTAGAGGTAACTGGAATCAATAAGCCGGCTGAAATTGACCGAAAGGAAAATCTGAGGGAGCATCAGCTCTATTGGATCGGGCGTCGGACGCAGGATGTGATCTTGTCGTCGCTGGCGTTGGTGGCGCTGTCGCCGGTCATGCTGGCTACGGCCATCGCGATCGTGGTGGATGACCCTTCTGCTGGCCCGATTTTCTCGCAGGAGCGTATTGGACGAAACGGTAAGCCGTTTAAGTTCTACAAGTTCCGCTCTATGTGCCCCAATGCAGAGGCAAAGCTGGACGACCTGCTGGAACAGAACGAGATGGACGGTCCTGTGTTCAAGATCAAGGACGACCCCCGCATTACCCGCGTGGGCAAGTTTATCCGCAAGACCAGTCTCGACGAGCTGCCGCAGCTTTGGAACATCCTGAAGGGCGATATGAGCATCGTTGGCCCCCGCCCGGCACTTCCCCGTGAGGTGGAGCAGTACGGCGACTACGAAAAGCAGCGCCTGTATGTGACTCCAGGCCTGAGCTGCTATTGGCAGATCGCTCCGCACCGGAATGACCTCTCCTTTGAGGAGTGGATGGATCTGGACGTGAAGTATGTCAAGGAGCGCAGCTTTTGGGTGGATTGGAAGATCATTTTTAAGACATTTAAGGTGTGTTTGCTGGGGCATGGGGAGTAATGTCTACCTCAAACTTTCAGTGGCGGCATGATGGTCTACGGTGGCGTATAAAACGCATGCAAAATCCCCTTACTGCGAGCCTGTTTTATTGCCGAGCAGGGTAGTGACATGATACCTTCATTTTTCCGGGGAATTAGAGGTAGTGAGGGGTAGATGATTGTTCATGTTGCAACAGAGAGTAGTTATGAACTTGTACAGTTTTAACAAAGTAAGTTGATATGAAGGTTATGACAATAAAGGTCAGCACTTTGAAAAAGGGAAAAGTGCGACTGCGAGTTATGACAATAAGACCTAACACTTTGTCGGTGAGTTGGTATGAAGGTGTCTACCATAAAGTTTCAGTTGAAGCAAATTGGGCGAGTAGACCATGACAGGTCTACATAAAAGATTCAGTGGTAGTCGGAAAAGTAGACGGCCACTATGAAAAAATGATAACTACAGCGCGATAGCTCATCCGGCATGGATGATGAACACACTGTTTGATATAGATTTGCTCGGCTCAATATGAGCCTTCCATATAAGTAAGATGAATTTCAGGAGGATATAGAATTATGAAAAAGGACTATAAAATTGCGGTTGCTGGTACCGGGGCTAGAGATATAATACGCGGCTGTCATAATAGGGACAAGGGTACGGCAGAGAATGAAAGGCTCCGCAACCTGAAGTTCATATTTTCTTACCCGAAGAATGAACGAATGATCTTTCTGAGTGGCAGAAATGCCGCACAGGAAGAAATCTCGACCATGAGGGTGGGGTGACAGCCAGCGGACAGGTGTATGAGCCTATCCGCTCTTTGTGTTGGCCGAGATGTTAATGAAGAAATTGAGTGGGATTGTGGGAAAGATTTATGAGCAAGAAACTTGCGATTGCGATGTTCGGACAGAAGCGATTATCGAGAGAAGGCGGAGTAGAGATCGTTGTCAAAGAGCTCTGCACCCGAATGGCACAGAATGGTTGTGACGTGACCTGCTACAACAGAGCAGGTCATCATGTGAGTGGTGCAGAATATGACGATGCTGGTAAAACGGAGTACGAGGGAATTCGTCAGAAATCTGTTCCGACTATTGAACGGCGCGGGGCTAGAGATATAATAGGGTCAACCAAGAAAAACTACGATAACTAAAGGGTTTTGACAGCTCGACTCGTTCAACAAAAGTGTTTATTTGCTGATAGGAAGCGGAGAAGCTGAAATCCAAATGTTATATGTGGGAGGTTTTGGCGCAGCTCTGTTTTGACCCACAAAATGAGCAGCAAGTAAAAAAATAAGGAGAACGAATCGAGCCTACGGTGGATTGCCATTGAGTGATCCGCCGTGGGCTTGTTTGTTGCTTTATTAAATGAAGAATTAGTGAGGGAGAAAAGAACTATGAGAAATTATAAAACTGCTGTGGTCGGCACGGGGGAGTGTGAAATAATATGGGCAACCAAAAATAATCCTGATTTCATGCGGGTTTGCGCGGCTTGACCTTTTCACCTCAACTTGTTTCTGCTTGTCATGGTGCGTTACGGCCAGCGTGTTTTCAGGGGTTAATAGCTTCTGGTTGCGCTCTATACTTAACCCATCACAGCGAAAGCTGATAGAGCAGAAAACAAAATAAGGAGGTACGAGGACAAGCCTGCGTATAGATTGTCACTGCAATCTGTATACAGGCTTGTTGTTGTGCTATGAAGTAAGTTGAGGAGTAAGAGAATACGATAGCAAGAAATACCATCTTTCGGGATGTGTACATAGATAAAAACACCTTTTGAGGAAATAAGGTCCGAAAAAGACCAGAGGAGTAAATGAATTATGGATATTAAAAAGGAATACGAGCGATGGCTGGTGAATGCAACTGCGGATACAGATGTTGCCGATGAACTGAAAACGCTGGATGATACAAAAATTGAGGACGCATTCTATCGTGACCTTGCATTTGGTACGGGAGGTCTGCGTGGTGTGATTGGCGCAGGCACAAACCGAATGAATGTCTACACCGTGGCAAAGGCTTCTCAGGGTCTGGCTGATTATCTGAAAAAGAACTTTACAGAGCCGTCTGTGGCCATCGGTTACGACAGCCGCATCAAGAGCGATGTGTTTGCAAAGGTGGCTGCAGGTGTGTTCGCGGCCAATGGCGTTAAGGTCAACATCTGGCCGACCCTGATGCCGGTTCCTACCGTGTCCTTTGCGACCCGCTATCTGCACACCTCTGCCGGTGTCATGGTGACGGCTTCCCACAATCCCAGCAAGTACAACGGCTATAAGGTCTACGGCGCGGACGGCTGCCAGATCACCACCGAGGCTGCTGCGGAGATTCTGGCTGAGATCGAGAAGCTGGATATTTTCGCAGACGTTAAGACGAGTGATTTTGAAGCAGGCGTGGCAAGCGGCAGCATCCAGTACATCCCGGACGAGGTCTACACCGCCTTCGTGGAGCAGGTCAAGAGCCAGTCCGTCCTGTTTGGCGAGACTGTCAACAAGGATGTAGCCATCGTGTACAGCCCGCTGAACGGCACCGGCCTGAAGCCCGTGACCCGCACCCTGAAGGAGATGGGCTACACCAACATCACGGTGGTCAAGGAGCAGGAGCAGCCGGACGGGAAGTTCCCGACCTGCCCGTACCCCAACCCGGAGATCAAAGAGGCTATGGCACTGGGCATGGAGTATGCCAAAAAGTGCAACGCCGACCTGCTGCTGGCGACTGACCCCGACTGTGACCGTGTGGGCATCGCCGTCAAGAACAAGGCAGGGGAGTACGAGCTGCTGACCGGCAACCAGACGGGTATGCTGTTGTTGGATTATATCTGTAGCCAGCGTGTGAAGCACGGCAGGATGCCCGCTGACCCGGTCATGGTCAAGACGATCGTCACCATGGATATGGGTGAGCAGATTGCTACCCATTATGGCCTGCGTACCATCAACGTGCTGACCGGCTTCAAGTTCATCGGGGAGCAGATCGGCAAGCTGGAACAGCAGGGCAGGGCCGACAGCTATGTGTTCGGCTTTGAGGAGAGCTATGGCTACCTGACCGGCTCCTACGTCCGCGACAAGGACGGCGTGGACGGCGCGTACATGATCTGCGAGATGTTCAGCTACTATGCCACCAAGGGCATCAGCCTGCTGGACAAGCTGGAGGAACTGTACAAGACCTACGGCTACTGTCTGAACACCCTGCACAGCTATGAGTTCGACGGCAGCGCCGGTTTTGCCAAGATGCAGAGCATCATGCAGGCATTCCGTGGTGATATCAAGGTGTTCGGCGGCAAAAAGGTCGTCAAGCTGCTGGACTACGCACCGGGTCTGGACGGCCTGCCCAAGTCCGATGTGCTCAAGTTCCTGCTGGAAGATAACTGCTCCATCGTGGTGCGCCCCTCCGGCACCGAGCCGAAGCTGAAAACTTATATCTCTGTCAGTGCGGAGAATAAGGAAACTGCCGAGATTGTGGAGGCAGATATCCGAAAGAGCGCTGAAAAATATTTAAAGTAAAAAAGATTGGCAGTTGTATGAGGAGAAAAAACATGAATATTATTTTGCTTTCTGGTGGTTCCGGTAAACGTCTTTGGCCTCTTTCTAATGATGTGCGTAGTAAGCAGTTTATCAAACTGTTCAAGAATAATGATGTGTATGAGTCTATGGTGCAGCGTGTTTACCGCCAAATCACCACAGTAGACGCTGATGCAAAGATTACCATTGCAACCAGTAAGTCACAGGCAAGTGCTATCAAGAATCAGTTGGGCGAAAAGGCATCCATTTGTGTAGAGCCTTGCCGCCGCGATACCTTTCCGGCTATTGCGTTGGCTGCTACATATCTTCATGATGAAATGGGGGTTGCAGAGGATGAAGCTGTTGTTGTCTGCCCGGTTGACCCTTATGTAGATAATACCTATTACGAAGCAGTCAAGAGCCTGCAGGAGCTGGCAGAACAGGGTGGCGCAAACCTGACTTTGATGGGCATTGAGCCGACCTATCCCAGTGAGAAGTATGGTTACATCATCCCTGAAAGTGGCGAAAACGTCAGCAAGGTCAAGGAGTTTAAAGAAAAGCCGGATGTAGAAACGGCCAAAAAGTATCTGACTCAGAGTGCGCTGTGGAATGCCGGTATCTTTGCGTTCAAGCTAGGCTATCTGCTGGATAAAGCACATAGTATGATCGACTTCGAGGATTACCGTGATCTGTTCAATAAATATGATACCCTGACCAAGATTAGCTTTGACTATGCAGTGGTTGAGAAAGAGTCCAGCATTCAGGTTTTGCGTTACAGTGGCGACTGGAAAGATGTCGGTACTTGGAACATGATGGCCGAAGTCATGGCTGATAAAACCAAGGGCAAGGCCATTTTGGATGAAACCTGCGAGAATACCAATGTGGTGAACGAACTGAATATTCCAATCCTCTGTATGGGGTGTAAGGATATGATTGTTGCCGCCAGTGGCGATGGTATCTTGATTGCTGATAAAGAACGTAGCGGTTATATGAAGCCCTATGTGGAAAAAATCGAGACAGAAGCAATGTATGCTGAGAAATCATGGGGTACTTATACAGTCATTGATGTTCAACCGGGCTCGATGACAGTCAAGATTTCCATGAGAGCTGGTGAGCATATGACATACCATATGCATAATTACCGCGAGGAAGTTTGGACGGTCGTTTCTGGTAAAGGAAAGGCAATTGTAGATGGCATGGAACAGGTGTTGCGCACTGGTGATGTAATCACAATTGCCGCAGGCTGTAAGCATACAGTAGAGGCTATTACAGCACTTGATATGATTGAAGTTCAGCTCGGTGAAGAAATCAGCGTTACAGACAAGATTAAATTCCCGATGGATTAATGCTGCGGAGGATAAATTAATGGAAATCATGAAATTGATTCCGACTGGCAAGGACTATCTGTGGGGTGGCACCCGACTCCGGGAAGAATACGGAAAAAAGATTGATTTGACTCCGCTGGCAGAGACATGGGAATGCTCTGTACATCCGGATGGCCCTAGCTATGTGGCGAATGGAATCTATAAGGGACAAACGCTGGCGGAGGTACTGAATGCTCACTCAGAATATCTTGGCACAAAGGTGGAAAACGGAGAACTGCCTGTATTGGTGAAATTCATCGATGCCAAGAAGGATTTGTCTGTTCAGGTTCATCCCGATGATGTATATGCACGGGAGCACGAAGGCGACAACGGCAAGACCGAGATGTGGTATGTTATTGATGCTGATGAAGGAGCTAGTTTAATTTATGGTTTTCAGCATGAAGTGACGGAAGAAATACTTCGGAAGGCTGTTGATACTGGAACACTAGATAAGCATCTACAAAAAATTCAAGTTCATAAAGGGGATACATACTTTGTTCCAGCGGGTACGGTACACGGTATTGGTAAAGGTATCCTTCTGGCAGAAATTCAGGAAAGTTCTAATGTAACATATCGTGTTTACGACTATAATCGTGTGGATAAGAACGGTAAAAAACGTGAATTGCATTTTGATAAGGCTGTGCAAGTCATGGAGATGAAAGTTACATCGAATGTGAACAAAAAATCGAGGATGGTAAAGTATTATCCAGGTTGCTCTCGTGAATTACTTTGCCGTTGTAAATATTTTGAAACAGAGAGAATACAAGTAACGAAAGGTTTTGCCTTTTCGGTGATGGATAGTTCATTCCAGGTATTGATGTGCCTGAATGGATATGGAGAAGTGCAGACAATGGATGCGGAACAAAAGCCGATGCGCTTCAGCAAAGGTGAAACAATGTTTTTGCCAGCTAGACTGGGTAGATGCCTGGTTGTTGGTGATGCAGAGTTAATTAAGGTTCGGTGCTAACAGGATTGTAATGAGGACAGAAAAATGTCAAGAATAAAATTTATGAACACAGAGATTGATAATTTGACAATGCAGGAAACACTGCAGGCTATTGATCAGCTGATTCAAGAAAATAGAAGCGCATACGTGGTCACACCTAATGTGGATCACATTGTGCAGCTTGAAACAAGTAAAGAATTAAAGGCGGTCTATGAGAATGCGTCGTTAATTTTGACGGATGGTAAACCATTGTTGTGGATTGCAAAATGGTATGGAACACCGATTAAAGAGAAAATTTCAGGTTCGGATTTGTTCCCACGCTTGTGCAATATGGCTGCGAAAAAAGGATATAAGTTATTCTTTTTAGGCGCGGCTGAAGGTGTAGCAGCGAAAGCAGCAGAGAATCTTGCAAATAAATTTAAGGGATTACAGGTTGTTGGTACATACTCTCCGCCATTTGGTTTTGAAAATAATCAAATAGAAATGGATAAGATTAAGTCTATGATTAAAGAGTCTAAACCTGACATTTTGATTGTTGGATTGGGATGTCCAAAGCAAGAGAAGTTCATGTACCATCATTGTAAAGAACTTGGAGTGCCAATTTCTTTTGGTTTGGGTGCAAGTCTTGATTTCGAGGCAGGAAACATTAAAAGAGCTCCTCGCTGGATGGCGGATCATGGGCTGGAATGGCTTTTTAGAATCACACAAGATCCCAAACGTATGGCGAAAAGATATTTGATTAATGACAGAAAAATATTGAAACTAGCAATTAAATACAAAAAGCAAGTGTGAGGATGGATATGGGAGCTTTTCAAAATATCGGAATTAATGCTTATTTAAAAAGATATGGCTTAAAGAATGGATTGCTCAGAGGAATTTATATGGCGAATCCCATTCATATAGTTCGTGATTATGAAAATAAAAAACTATTATATTATTATCATGCAAAAAAGTACATAAAAAATCATTATGAAAAATATGCAGATGAAATTAATGACGATGTTAAATATGGGGAATGTGTAAATGAAAATCCAATATGGATTTATTGGCAGCAAGGAATTGAAAATGCCCCAGAATTGGTACAAAAATGTATAAAATCTGTAGTTGAATTCTCAGAGAGACCGGTTATTAAATTAGATGCTAAGAGTGTGGAAAAATATATTCAATTGCCAAATGATATTCGTCAAAAGTACACATCAGGAAAAATGTCTGATGCGGCATTATCAGACTTGATTCGGTTTTCTTTATTGGAGCATTTTGGAGGTACTTGGATTGATGCTACAGTATTATTAACTGGAAAAATTCCTGAGTATATACTGGAATCAGATTTCTTTGCGTTTCGAGATACATTTGGCCTAATTGAAAATCCAGCGACTATTAGCAACTGGCTTCTTCATAGTGTGCCACATAATATAATAATAAAAGAAGCAAAAAATATGGCTTTTGCGTACTGGAGAAATGAGGAATATGTTGTTGATTATTTATTTACATACATGATTCTTCAAATAGCGTATGAAAGAAATGTCAATAGTTGTGGTTGGTTTCCTTATGCGAATAGTGATTATTGTCATCAGTATTTAAATGTATTAGATGAACCGTTTTCTGAGAAAGTTTTAGAACATATTACAAGACTATCAAGTATTCATAAATTAACATATAAATTAAAAGAGGAAGTGTATGAAAGAAAAAATACATTTTATGCGCATCTTATGCAAGGAGAGTAATTATTGATGTTCAAAATAACAAAACCAATTGGGTATGTATTATATGTTATTACAAGTTGGCTTCCACACTATCAATTACATTATTCGTGGCCGATAACAACTGCAATACGAAGAATAGCAGCACAACTCATGTTTGATAAATGTGGAAAGCATGTCGATATAGGAAGAAAAATTTCATTTTCTTCTCATTTTTCACTTGGGGATAGATCTTCTGTAGGGGACAATACTTATATTTTAGGAAAAGTTTCAATTGGAAATGATGTGATGATGGCAGCAAATTGTGCGTTTATTGCGTCAAACCACAATACAAAGAGATTGGATATACCTATGAATCAACAGGGAGGAACCGATGCACCAATTATTATTGGAGATGATGTGTGGATATGTTATGGCAGTACTGTTTGTGCTGGAGTAACAGTTGGCGATGGGGCAATAATCGCAGCTGGTTCAGTAGTAACAAAAGATGTGCCTCCTTATGCAGTTGTTGGAGGAGTTCCGGCAAAAATTATTAAAAGTAGGCAGGAATGAGAAAATGAATGTATTAATGATTGGTGTTGATGAAACATCTATAGGTGGAATGTTAACAGTTGTTAATAATTACAAGAACAATAAAGAATTTTGCAAAATGACAAACTTAAAATATGTCGCAACGGTTATTCGTTCGAATAAACTTGTGAAGATAAAAACATTTTTGTGTAAAATTCCAGAGATTATTTCTACAATAAGAAATGATAAGATTGATATTGTTCATGTTCATATGGCAGAACGAGGCAGTGTGTTTAGAGAGGGATTTGTTGTTCTATTGGCAAATGTCATGGGATGCAAAACTGTTATTCATATGCATGGAGCGGATATAGAAGATTGGTATAATAAACAATTCGTATTAATAAAAAAGCTTATAGCAAATATTTTTTGTGCAGCAGATGTTATGATCGTGTTAGGAGATAATTGGCTTCCTTTTATGAGAAGCGTTATGGTCGGACATGAGGAAAAAATTAAGGTACTACATAACGCAGTATATGTTGAAGCTGAAAATAAGGCAAATGCGAACGCGACAGATATTCTATTTTATGGAATGTTAATTAAACGTAAGGGAATAGAAGATCTTTTAGCAGCTTTTGAAAGAATTAAAGATGATATCCCGAAAAATATACACTTACGATTATACGGCGATAATAAAGAGTTCGACGTTTTAAAAAAATTGAAAGAATATCATCTAGAAGAAAGAGCTTCATATGAAGGATGGATGACGAGTGAAAAACGTCAGACAGTGTTTAGCAATACATTAATAAATGTTCTTCCATCCTACAATGAAGGGTTACCAATGACAATTTTGGAAAGCATGGGGTATGGAATTCCTAATATCTCTACTAATATTGCTGCAATTCCAGAAGCAATTACAGATGGAGTGAATGGTTTTACAATTGAGCCAGGGGATGTTGATTCATTGGCAGAAAAAATGAAAAATCTTATATTGCATAAAGACTTGTGGGTGAAATTTAGCAATAATGCATATGAAACTGCTAAAAACGAGTTTTCTATAAAAACTCATTTTGCCCAATTAATGAAAATATATGAACAAATTATGTAAGAGGAGGAAAAAACTGTGGGGAAAATTCTACAACTGGTTTATGATTTGAATTGTGGAGGAGTAGAGGCTTTTGTAACGAATCTAAACAGTTGCGAGGATGTATTTGATGAACCGTTTGATTTTCTACTTTTTACGTATAATAATGAAGAACAGTTTTTTGAGAAAAAAAATAGAAGCCGCGGATCAAAAATTATAAAGATTATTGATGATGGAAATGGAAATGCTGTTTTTAGGTTCCTTAAACGGAGAAAAAAATTTTATGATATTGTAAGAAATGGAAAATATGAAATTGTTCATATCCATAAAGAAACGGTTTCTTGCATGGTAGAGGCTATTATTGCTAAAATGGCTGGGGCAAAAAAAGTAATAGTGCATTCCCATAATACACATGTGGCAGGAACAGGAAAAAGGGCAGTAATTGAGAAAAAAATACATTATATTATTAGGGGTTTTTGGCCATTAATAGCTGATTATATGTGTGCTTGTTCTTCAGAGGCTGGAAATTGGTTGTTTGGGAGAAAAAATGTAGAAAAAGGCAAAGTTGAAATTTTAAAAAATGGTATTATAGGAACGCAATATTATTATAACAAAAATACTAGAAATGAATATCGTGAAAAACTAGGGTGGCAAAATAACTTAATTGTTGGTCATGTTGGTAGATTTTCAGAACAAAAGAATCACACATTTTTAATTGATGTGATCGCGGAAATGTATAAAGTAAATCCATCTGTTAGAGCAGTATTATTTGGCATAGGCGATTTGAAAAATGACATGGAACAAAAAGTTGAGCAATTAGGTTTAAAATCAATTATTAAATTTCCAGGAACATCGCCAGAAATAAACAAGTACCTTCAGGCAATGGATTTGTTCCTTTTTCCGTCCTTGTATGAGGGACTTCCAGTCGTTGGAATAGAAGCTCAGGCAGCGGGAATCTGGGTCCTTGCTTCAGATACAATATCTCCAGAATTGAAAATAACGGATAAAGTACATTGGATGTCTTTAAGTAAACCTGCGAGTTGTTGGGCAGAGAAGGGATTAGAATTATTGAATCAAGTTAGTGAACGTGATACTGCGTTGGAAATTAAAGAGGCTGGATATGATATTGAATTTACAGCCAAAAGATTAAAAGACATATATGAAAGTTAAAATAGAGGATTTGAGATGAAGAAAATAGGTCTTATTACAATACATGACACATTAAATTATGGCTCTCTTTTACAGACGTATGCTTTATATAAAGCAATTGAATCCTTAGGTGTAGAAATAGAACTAATAGACTATAAATGTAAAGCGATTATGGATCGCGAGACTACATATCCGTTAAGCCAGTGTCGTAATATAAAAGATATCATTAAATCTTTAATGTGGCACAAAGCGATGCAAAAGAAATATGAAAATTTTTGGTCGTTTATTAAGAAAAATATGAAAATTACTAAACCCTATACAAGGGAAAATGTTAAAGAATTAAATAATATCTTTGACGTATTTATTGTTGGAAGCGATATTGTATGGGGTACGAACATAACTGGAAATGATTGGACATATTTTTTGGATTTTGCGGATGACTCAAAAACAAAAATTGCATTTTCATCTTCAATTGGAACAAAATGGAATAGTGATGTAGAAAAACAGATTCTAAGTAATTTAAATAAATTTAAATCGATAAGTGTTCGTGAAGAGTTAGCCCAAAGTTGGCTTAGGGAAATAGGAATTAATGCAGACGTGACCTGCGATCCAACAATGCTTTGGGATAGCTCTTTTTGGAGTAGAATGGTGGAGCGTCCTAAAACAAATGAGCAGCCCTATGTTCTTGTATATATGTGGACGAAAGATATGAGGACTGTTAATCATGCTAAAATGTATGCGAAAGCGCATGGATTAAGAGTAAAATGTCAACAGTTTTATAATCCAATTCCCGGAGTAGACAATGTGAAGCCGGTTTCTTTAGAGCAATGGATATCATTAATTGCGAATGCAAATACAGTATTTACGGCTTCTTATCATGGTTTATTATATTCTTTGTATTTTCATAAAAATGTTTACTATTATAATCGTGAAAATAAATCAAGAATGGAGTCGTTGGGAAAAAAATTAGGAATTTCTAATCGTGAAATATCGGGAGAATTTAAGGAACAACCAATGATAGATTATCAATATGTGGATAATGTGATTAATGAAATGAGAAGAAAATCCTTATTAGTGTTAAAAAACCGAGTTTCAGAAATATAACAGCTGGAGAAAGTAAAATATGCGAAGAATCTGCGATGAGGGGAAGTGTACTGCTTGTGGCGCTTGTGTTCAAGCGTGTCCCCAAAAATGTATAGAAAAAATAGTGACAAAAGATGCGTCATTTTATTATTCCATAGATGAGAAAAAGTGTATCAGCTGTAAGAAATGTGAACGTGTTTGCCCTAGTTTAAATTCACCAATATTTAATAAGGCAAAAAAATCGTATGCTGCATGGAGAACTGATAGTACATTGCATTTTGAGTCAGCTTCTGGTGGAATAGCAACGGCATTTTATGAATATGCAGTCACCCAAAAAATGTTTTTCTCTGGTGTTTCATTGAACGATAAGTTTGAAGCACATTTTAAATTGACGGATCGAGTTGAGAATATTAAAGATTTTAAAAATTCAAAGTATACGTTTAGTTTTGCAAGCGACATCTTTGATGAAATACTTAACAAATTAAAATGTGGTTACGATGTTCTCTTTATAGGATTACCATGTCAGGTTGCTGCAATAAAAAATCTTGTTAGAATTACTACGGTTAAGGGAAATCTGATTACAGTTGATTTGGTATGCCATGGAACGCCACCACCAATTTATTTACAACAACATATTAAAGCAATTGAACTTAAGCAGAAGCAAAAGTTCACCAAATGTTTTTTTCGTGACACAAAATTCGATACATCGAATTTTGTGTATACATTGTATACGCATAATTCAGAAAAACCTACATATGTAAAATTTGTCGATGAAAATGACAACTATCAAATAGGATATCATAATGCATTGATTTATCGAGAGGTATGTTATAATTGCATGTACGCTAAAAGAGAACGCGTGGGTGACTTAACAATTGGTGATTATCATGGATTGGGGAAATTAAAACCATACAATCATGAAAAAATCAATGTATCTTGTTTAGTTGTTAATTCTGATTTAGGAATGAATTTTCTTGATGAGGTACAGGAAAAAGTGCAATTGACATTGTATGAGCGTCCCTTAACAGAGCCGATGGAAGGTGAACATCAATTTAATCGACCATCCGTTGCGCCGAAAGAAAGAAAACAATTTATAGAACTATATGGAAAGTATCAAGATTTTGAAATCGCAGCTGATAATACATTCTACAAATTCAAGCAGAAGAATGCTGTAATGAAAATATTACATGTAAAACAAATAAAATTGAAAATTATGAAAGCAATACCTAGATGTGTAAAAGAGCAAGGAAAGGCATTTATAAGAAGAATAAGAGGATAAATATATGATTTTGTATGTATCTAAGCGTTTTGAAACCAATATAGCATCTCAAGTGCATTATAAAATATTAGAGGAAAAGTTTGGAACGGATAATATTTACACAGTTGATCTTCGACTTTTTGAAGAAAAGCAAAGTAGACATTATATAGCATATGGAAAATATAAGAATAAGTTAAGTAGGATTTTGCAATGGCTACAAGGAAACACAATGTATATTAGTAATCGAACGATTTTAAATATATGTGAAATTGTAGAAAAATATAGTATTAAACTTGTTTTCATCGAAGATTCTGTTTTTGGTGGTTTAGTTAAAGCAATAAAAGAAAAGTTTAGCGATGTTAAGATTATATCATTTTACCATGATATGGGAGCAGATCTTTTTGTTCAATGGTCCAAAAGAGAAAACTGGATGGGAAAAATAGAATGTAAGTTGTCTATATATCAAGAAAAGCTAAATCAAAAGTATTGTGATGTTAATATTGTCTTTAATCAAAGAGATGCTCAGCTTTATCAGAAATATTATGGTGAAATGCCTGATGCTATTATTCCGATTTCAACCCCAACTCCGGAAATTGATTGGGAGAAGGCTGCATGGTCAAATGAAAAATCTGACATTATGCAAGTACTGTTTGTTGGGTCGAAGTATTACCCGAATATTGTTGGAATAAAGTGGTTTTATAAAAATGTTTTGCCGAAGTTAAATAATAACATTATAATAAATATTGTTGGTCGGGGAACCGAAATTCTTAAAAAAGAACTAACAGATTGTCGTATTAGAATTTATGGTAGTGTTGATTCGCTTGCACCATATTATATGGGGGCTGATGTAATAATTGCTCCTTTATTTGATGGTGGTGGAATGAAGACAAAAACTGTTGAAGCGCTTTCCTATGGTAAGAGCATTGTAGCAACTGATGAAGGCTTAGAGGGCTTTTGGCAAGAAATGGATTCAACAATCCAAAACAGATTTGTTTTTAAAACTAATGATGAAAATGAGTGGATTAAAAAACTCAATGAAATGAGTAAAGAAAAACCGTTGAAATATAATCAGGAAGTATTTGATTTGTTTGTAAAGAAGTTTTCATACGAAGCAACGCGTGACGCAATGTGGAATGTATTATAAAGCTTTGATAGTGAAAGGAGATGGCAAAAGATGAACCTAAAAGTATCAAAACGAGGAATTTGGCTTGTGATATACGCTGCTGTAATGCTTGTGCCTACATATTTTGAGTCTTCTTTTACAAACTTATTGGATAATGCATTTTTTATATGGGCAATGTTGATTGTTCTTAGAAATAGAATAATTCCTAATAGATTTATATGTGCTTTTAGCCTGTATTATATATATTTGACAGTAATAACTTTTATTAGTGGTACGGATATGGCAGATATACATTTGATTATTAGCGTTGCTAAGATGGTGGTTTTTTTATGTGTATTAGATTTTCAAATTAATTATTCGGCCAGGATAGCAATTAATGGATTGTTATTTGTAGTTGGTGTTTATATTATATTGGATTTTATATCAATTGTTTTATATCCAGATGGCTTATATCAATCTGTAACAGTTTGGAATGAGTGGACATCTACATCTGCTGCGCAATGGATTTTAGGAAATAAAAATAACAGATGTTATTGGTATTTTATAGCTATAATTTTGAGTGTATGGAAACTTGCTCTTGAAAAAAATAGAGGGAACAGAGTTATAATATATGCTATTTGTTCTATCTCTCTTTTGGCGATGATTGGAACAAAATCATCAACCTCAACAATTGCAACAATTGTTGCAATTATTGCTGCATGGTATGGAATGAGAAATACAAGTAAAAATTTAGCACGAATAAATGCTTGGGGTGTGATGCTAGCTTATTGTAGTGTACAAATTTTGATATTTATGGGTTCTCTTCCATTTATAAGTTCCATTGTGGTAAAGCTATTTGGAAAGGATTTGACGTTTTCCGGTAGAACCAAGATATGGATACAGATGCCGGTTTTGATTGCACAAAAACCTATTTGGGGTTGGGGACAGCTGTCGGGTAGTACAGTGGGATCTATATTAGGAAATAAGTTTTTTACAAGTGCACATAATCAATGGCTTAATACTTTATTTCAAGGTGGAGTTATTCTTTTTTTGTTAGTGGCTCTTATAATAATTTGGTTGGCAAATAGTACTCGAAAATTTGAGAAAAATATTGGCAATATGAAATTATTGATGTTACTTTCGATTATGATTGATATGATGTTTGAGTCAATATTAAGCGTATTTGCGACATGGATATTTCTATATATAATATACAAATATCCAGAAACAACTAAAGAAAATGAAGGGTAATGGCAAGGATGAACAAGAATAATTTGCGTATAGCAACAGCAATAATTGTTTCAGGACTAGGAGTATTTATTAGTTATTTAATCAATTTTTTGTTGACACCATATATTACAGATAATATAGGAATAGAAGCTTATGGTTTTGTTTCTCTTGCAAAAAACTTTGTTAATTATGCTCAAATAGCAACAATTGCAATTACAAGTTTTGTAGTGCGATATATTTCGGTATCATATCACGAAAGGAAAATGCAGGAAGCAAATGAATACTATTCAACATCGGTTATTGCATGTGTTGCACTAGCCGGAGTGATTTTTATATCGGCTTTGCTTTTAATAACTAAAATTGATTTATTATTGAATGTTCCGCAAAACTTAATATTCTCCGTCAAGTTGTTGTTTTTAATTGTATTTCTTAATTTTGTGCTAACAACAGCAACAACCCCATTTACAACAGCAGCCTATATTAAAAATAGATTAGATATTACTGGTATTATTAAAATTATTGCGTATCTTGTTGATGCTGGTGTGATGGTTATATTGTTTATAAACTGTACTCCTAATGTATGGTTTGTTGGAATGGGATCTTTAGCTGCATCAGTTGTTACTTTTATATGTACTTATATATTATCAAAAAAACTAGTTCCTGAATTGGTCTTTAACAAAGATTTTTTTTCAGTTTCAAAACTTAAAAATCTTGTAGGAAATGGAATTTGGAATTCATTAAATTCTTTGGGAAATGAACTAAATAGTGGGTTGGATTTAATTATTTCGAATTTATTTTTAAATGGTGTGGCAACTGGGCAAATAGCAGTTGTAAAGACTATTGGAACTATGTTTTCAATGTTATATGAGGTTGTTTATCAGCCTTTTCAGCCTAACTTGATAAAGGCATATGCGAGTGGCGATGTAAATATATTTATTAATGAACAGAAAAAAGCCATGAGAATATGTGGATATTTTTCTAATGTTGCATTTGCTGGATTTGTTGCATTAGGAGGATTATATTATAAATTGTGGTTGCCCTCAGAAGATACGAAATTGCTTCATATGTTGACGATTGTAACTGTGTTAGGAAGTGTTACAGCAGGTGTAATGCGTCCTATATATTATGTTTATACGTTAACTTTAAAGAATAAATTGCCGTGTTGGATAACAATTGCAGGTGGCTTTTTAAATGTTGTATCAATGTATGTTTTGCTCAAATATACACAAATGGGCGTGTATGCAATAGTTTCAACAACAACTGTAATAATGCTTTGTATTAACTTGTTTTTCAACCCAGTATATGCAGCTTATAATTTGAAAATCAGTGTAAAAGTGTATTATAAAGTGATTTTTAAACATTTGATATCAGCAGCTATAATGGTGGGTGGATTTATAGGAATTGCTAGAGTCATCCGGCCTAGCGGTTGGGTTGGATTAATAGTAAGTGCAATTATTATGTGTATTAGCGGTTTAATTATACATGTTTTAATTATGTGTAATATGGATGAAAAGTTGTTCTTAATTAAAAAGATAACAAAAAGAAAGTAACGACAAATATTGGGGTCTGATCAAGGAACGCAGAAGTAAATCAAGATGCCACAATTCTCTGTGTAACATGGATTGCGGTGGATATGTCAAAGGATGACGATAAAGCAGCGAAAGTTTGTGTCATCAATGCTGGTAGCACTTAGAACATTGCAGACATCTGCAAGAAGTTGGACTGCAAGATAACCTATATCAGTACGGACTATGTGTTTGAAGATCAGCGCAACGATCCTTAGCAGCCGGACTGCAAGCGTTTAATGTAGTATATGGTCAGACTAAATTGGAAGGCGAGCTGGCTGTCAACCAAACGCTGGAGAAGGTTTTTATTGTCCGAATTGCTTGAGGTTCGGTTTGAACGGTAAGAACTTTATTAAGACCATCTCGGTAGTATTTACTGGGCAGTATGTATTCGTCTGTTGCCCTTTTCAGAATCTCGCCATACCTTGTCTCAAATTCATAGATCTGGCCAAGCTCAGGTTCGGCATAAATGCCAGTTACATTGTCCCGGTTCTTTTTACGCCTTCGAGTCCTTTGTGTTCCTGTGCAAAGTAGAGTGCGTTTCTTTACGACTCTGCACAGTTGAATACGTAGGTGCTCTTTCAATTATAATGGGCATGGTGAGTTCAGCCAATATGCGAGAAAAATCTGTACAGTGATTGTGTTCCCCATTGAAATATTTATTATTGGCGGTATTTTCCATATGTTGTGGGAAAGGTAAAGAGTAAATGATATCAATATAAATAATGACAGAAATAGTATGGAATATGCTAGTAGTAATATGAACTCAACTGTTTTGCAATTATGGCAGTAAATAAAAATCAAAGAAAGGGTAAATGGATGAAAAAAATAATATCGGCGTGTGTAGCATTCATATTAGCGTTTTTCGTAGTGAATGGTATAATGTTTGCCTATGAGAGACCAGTTGCATGGATTGATACACCGAATGGAGCAAGTCGTGCGGTAAGGAATCCAAATGCTATGTTAATTCATGGAACAGAGGGATATAGTATATCTAAAATAGATTCCTATGGTTTTACAAATCAAAATTATGCACTAGCGGATGAATATATTTTGATGATGGGGGCATCACATTCTCAAGGCAAAGAGGTAACAATTTCAAATAGATATTCAACTATTGTGAATAATATGCTTGTTGATGATAAAGAAGAGTTGAGAGCATTTAATATTGCCTGCGATGGTCATTTTTTACCGTCTATCATAAACCATTTCCAATCGGCCATTGAAAACTATCCGAAAGCAAATTGTGTGACGATTGAAATAATGAGTACGGATTATTCAATAGATGATTTAAGAAATTCTTTGATTTTGGCAGATGAAATTGACACAAAAACTGCGATAGAACTCTTTGCCTCGCAGAGTAGTGTCAAAAAAGCGAAGAACATGCTTAAAGAGTATCTCCCGTTAATTGCGATGATTAAAAATCATATAGAAACATCACAAAAGCTAAATTCTAGTGGGGGGGGGTGAAAAATAATAGTATTAATGAGGAAGAATATCGCACTGTAATAACAGATGGTTTATCATTGATGCGTTCGTGTTTCGATGGGCCGATTGTTTTTATATATCATCCAACAACAAAGATACAGACTGACGGGACACTTAAGCTTATCAGAAGTCAAACTCTTGAAATTTTCAAAGAAGAGTGTGAACATGTGGGTATTGATTTTATCGATACCGGTGATGCATTCTTAGAACACTATAACAAATATCATGAGCTTCCGTATGGTTTTGCAAATACTACTCCAGGAAATGGTCATTTAAATGAAGTTGGTCATAAAATTATGGCTGATGTTATTATAGACTATTTAGAGGAGGTGGAGCGCAAATGATATTCTATTCGTTGACATTTGCTTTGTTTTTTGCTGCCCTAATTATGTTGACGCACTTAGTGAAGGACTGCAAAAAGCAGCATATTGTTTTTTTGTTAGCCAATATTGTTTTTTACGGTTATTGGGATGTGCGTTTCCTACTCTTGTTGGCAGCCGTTATTCTGATTTGCTATTATGGTGCGAATCTGTATGAAACTAATCAGAACAGGGTATTTATAACGATTCCTGTGGTGACTTGTTTAGGCGTACTGGGAATTTGTAAATATCTGAATTTCTTTATTGATTCATTCTGCGAGGCTTTTAATATCAGTGGTATACATACACTGCAAATCATTCTACCGCTAGGCATTTCGTTTTACCTGTTCCAAGCAATGAGCTATCTGTTTGATGTAAAGAAGGGAACGATTTCTGCCGAAAAAGATTTCATTAAGTTGGCAACATATATTTCCTTTTTCCCGCAGATCACATCTGGGCCGATTGTAAAGGCTCATGATTTCCTGCCTCAGCTTGATCGAGTACACCGAATCAAGAAGTCAAACGTATACGAGGGCATCCAACTGTTTGTGCTTGGTTTGACCAAGAAAGTTGTTTTTGCAGATCGTATTGGTGTTGCTGTTAATGCGGTGTACAGTGCTCCTTTAGCCTATAATAACATCAGTATCTTTTGGGCTATTATTGGATACTCACTTCAAATTTACTGTGATTTTTCTGGATATTCCGACATGGCGATCGGCATTGCTAAAGTTCTGGATTTTGATTTGGGAAAGAATTTTGATCTTCCGTATCTTGCCAGGAATCCGTCGGATTTTTGGCGCAGATGGCATATTAGTCTGTCCAGCTGGTTTAGGGATTATGTTTATATTCCTCTTGGCGGAGGCAGAGCAGGTAAGGAAAAGACATACCGTAATTTGTTTGTGACCATGCTGCTCAGTGGTATCTGGCACGGTGCAAATTGGACCTTTATTGTTTGGGGGGTGCTACACGGTGTCGGATCTGCAGTCCATAAGATATTTCGAGATATAAAAGGTAAGGCAGATAAGAGAACAAATCCAGCTGTAAGCTTTATCTGTATTGTGGGGAACTGTATTTTCGTAGCGTTGTTATGGGTGGTATTCCGTGCGACCGATATGGGACAGGCAATGGAAGTGCTGTCTGGGTTGTTCCGCATGACGGGTATCACTTATATAAATGTATATGTTGTGATTTATTTTGTGATTATCGCAGTTGTACATATTCTTGGTGCGATTAAAAACAATGGCCATGCTTTTGAAGTAAAATTGGATCTGGATACATTCAAAGGACAATTTATCCTGTTTACCTGGATATTCCTAATCATCGCGTTTATGTACGTTGGTGATTCTGCGTTTATCTACGCACAGTTTTAAATATTGCCGCCCAATGGGCGGTTGCCATCCTAATCAACAGCCTTCACGCGGCGGATGGTGGGCGTATGAAAATACGGCAGATGGTTGACAATAGTTGCAGTAAATGTTGGGGCCTGCCCCTCTTAAGAAAGTAAGGAGAGATTATGAAAACAACATTACTTATCATGGCTGCTGGTATCGGTAGCCGCTTCGGAACAGGAATCAAGCAGTTGGAGCCGGTGGATGATGCTGGACATATCATCATGGATTACTCGATCCACGATGCAATCGAAGCCGGATTCAATCATGTAGTATTTATCATCCGCAAGGATATCGAGAAAGAGTTCAAAGAGGTCATCGGTGATCGCATTGCCTCCATTTGCTCTTCTCATAATGTAACTGTTGACTATGCTTTCCAAGATATCAATGATATCCCGGGAACTCTGCCAGAAGGCCGGACAAAGCCGTGGGGAACCGGTCAGGCTGTGCTTGCAGCGAAGAAGGTCATCAAGACTCCGTTTATCGTCATCAATGCAGACGATTACTACGGCAAGGAAGGCTTCAAAGCCGTACATGAGTATCTGGTGAATGGCGGCAAGTCCTGCATGGCAGGCTTTGTGCTGAAGAATACGCTGTCTGATAATGGCGGTGTGACCCGTGGCATCTGCAAGATGGATGATCAGAACAATTTGACCGAGGTTGTGGAGACCAAGAACATCGTAAAGACGGCAACTGGAGCAAAAGCAGACGGTGTGGTTGTTGATGTGAATTCTCTGGTATCCATGAATATGTGGGGACTGACACTTGATTTTCTGGATGTACTGGAAGACGGCTTCAAAGAGTTCTTTGAGAAAGAAGTCCCGGGTAATCCTCTGAAAGCTGAGTATCTGATTCCTATCTTCATCGGTGAACTGCTGGAGCAGGGAAAGATGAACGTAAAGGTTCTGAAGACCAACGATACCTGGTACGGTATGACTTATCATGAGGATGTGGCAGCAGTACGGGAAAGTTTTAAAGAAATGCTCGAGAACGGCGTGTATAAGGCTGACTTGTTCGGTGATCTGTAAACGACGATGAAAGAAACAATTGATTTACTCGGAAAGATTCTCACAAATATCCTGACTGCTCTCTACGTGCCATTTGGATTCTCACTCCTTCTTTCTTTCCTTGCAATGTTTTTCTACCTGTATGCATATGAGCCAATACATGTTGGAAAGGGATGGAAGAATGCGTTGGTGATATGGTATAAGAAATTCAAAGAGAGTGTGTTTTTCCGCAAGTTGTTCCTATTGGTTTTCGTGACTTCGATGATCCTGTTTAGAACTCTGTTAAACCGTAATCTTTGGATGAACCCGTTGTCCAATGTTATGGGGGGCTGGGGGATTTGGAAAATAGAAAATGGTGAACAGAAGCTGACAACGGAGTGCATCGAGAACGTGATCATGATGGTGCCGTTCACCAGTATGGTTATATGGACATTTCAAGAGAAAGTAGCCAGTAGCTGGAAGAAGATACTGTGGTATAGCGGAAAGATAGCGTTCATTTTTTCGATAAGCATTGAGATGCTACAGCTGTTTTTAAGGCTCGGTACATTCCAACTGTCTGATTTGTTCTATAACACAGTCGGTGGAATGATTGGCGGTTTAATGTACTACGGAATTACGAAGGCAAAAAAGCATCTGTAAAAGAATAGAATTATGTGGAATATTGGGAGCGGTGGCTCCCGATGCTGCTCGGATAATCACACACCTCTTCGTGGTGAGCAGCAGGCAACGATCTGTGATCGGCAGAGATGTGATAACGAATAAATGCAGAAAAACAAATAGGTGCTATCATTATGGACGATATTTTGAAACTTGCAAAGGATTATTCGAAAGAACGCCATTTAGACCTTCTGCCGCGTTGTAATAATAATATTTTGGACAAACTTGATTATATATATGATGAAAACTGGGAAAATCAAGGCGTACCTTATCCATACGAAATATTAACGTATCTGTTTGATAGCTATTATGTTTTACCCGAGAGACCAGATCTGGCAGCACTGTTTTGCTGGCAGGCAATTAATCATTCGTATTACGTTCAGCAATTAAGCGATAACAATGTAGGTTTCTGTCAGGACACAAGGGGGATTGAACTTGTTCGAGATGCGATTTTAGTTGACTGGAGTAATAAATATAAAGCAATTTTAGAGCCTTTTTTGAAGAGAATGCCAGATAAAACATTTCATTATGTTGCATCGTATATGCTTAAAGGGTATGCGATGGAAAAGAATGGAATAGCAGAAAAATATGGGGCCACTTCGTATAAATCGTTAAAACGAAAAATTCCATCGCTATTAGATATTTTGGATAATGCGTATGGAAAGTCATACTGTCAGATCTCCAATCCGACACTTGTTAATAATGAAGTGGATCTTGGAATTACTAATGCAAATAAAGGAAAGAGTCGAGCCATAACACATAGTTTTGGAATAAAATTAAGAGCGCTCATGCTAGGAGAAGAAGTTGAGATTACATTCTGTGATGTGCAAGGAACAAAGAAAATATACAAATTCACAGAAGTAGAAAGAATGTCGTTCGTTCTTTTTGGTATTCTCTATGCTTCTCGTTGCAATAATTTCCATGGTAATGTTGCGGCTCGAATGAACAGCATCAATGCAAACAAAGATACATTTAAAATGTATACAGATATGTTTTTGACAGAGTATATTATTTTGGCAATCCATCTGAATAGCCAAGGTGTTCTGTCGGATGTGGTGCTGAATAAGGTTAAGGAAAATGTCGATTTGATGATATGATAGATGTTGCACTCATTTTGATGGCTTGAAAGAATGCAGACTTTATAGACAGTATCGAATGATAAAAAATTCCTAAAATAGAAAACAGTTCTCGGAGTTAGACTGGAACAGGCAAATTAAGTGGGGGGAAAATGTCAAAACGAAAACGGAATGAAGATTTAATCTTAGCACAATGGCAAACCTATGTGGAGATGGCCAATTCGGTGAGTCAGAGGCGGGATGCTATGAATAATGTATTTATTACCCTAAATCTGGCATTACTTACTGCGGTTTCTTTGGCATGGGATATTAAATCTGTTTTTATTATAATAGCAGGGATTATAACGTGCATTATTTGGGGATTTTTTATTAGACATTTCAGATTACTGAAAACATCTAAATTCAAGGTGATTGCTCAATTAGAAACAAAATTACCAGAAGCTCCATTTATTGATGAATGGGAAGATTTGAAGTCTTCTAAGAAATATGTAGACGGAACAGATCTTGAACAACTACTGCCGATTACATTTTCTGTTATGTACATTGTGGCAATAATTATAATCAGTAGGGGGAGATAAGATACTTTGGAATCAGGCCAGGTGTTCCAGACCGCGATTGGCGTTATCGAAAGCTGATTTTATGAAGTTCATATATTATATATTTCATTTATTATCCCATAGTGATATAATTAAACCATCATAACAGGAAAGAGGTTATCACCTATGCCCAGAACTAAAGGTAGCAAGAATAAGCCCAAAACTGTGACTGTTGATTTTGCAACGCAGATTGCGGAAAAGCAGTCCGCGAATGAAGCACTCGCAGCCGAGATCGCATCCATCATCGCCAACATTGACACTTTGAAGACTGACCTGAAAGCAAAAAAGGCTGCTTTGAAGAAGGCCGAAAAAGAAGTGACCACACTGGAAGCAAAGAAGGCAAAGGCAGATGCCAAGGCTGCAGAAGAAGCAAAGAAGGCAGAAGCGGAATCCGTTCTGAAAAAGCTGCTGGCCGAAGGCGTGAGTGCCGATGAAATCCTCGCAAAACTGAAATAACACGAAAAACCCGTGATGGACAGGCATAACGCGCCGTTCATTACGGGTTTTAGGGTTATAAGAATATACAGTTATCCGGCGGCAACATCAAACTGAAAATGTGCCGGAAGATGGAACTGTTTGATGAACGCATGGTGCTGGGCGTGGTAATGTCGCAGGTCATATCCCAGATGGTGCAGTTCCAAAAGCTTTACCAGCACCAGATTAAGGTGAATCTTTTTGACGGCGGCAATCTGCGCAGCGTCCAACCCTCTCCATGTCATTTGGTAAACATCATCGCTGTCCAGCATCAGGTGGGACGTGAAAGCATTCTGCTCGTAAAGAAAGATATGCTTGTCCCTGATCGTCAGAAACTTTTTCAAGGTGTGTAAATCCATAAGAAGCTGATGCTCCAGATAATGTCCGAGTGCGTAGCCGCACACCATCTGCTTTGTCTGTTTGTCCAGCTGGCGATTGATAAGAATCAAAGGCTTATCAAAATAGAGCGAAAGTAAACCCAACATATCTTTAATGCGGGATGTTTCACTGATGTCCAGACTGCAACTGCGCGCGATCTGTTTGATGTTGCGAGTTCTGGCATTTTGGACAAGTTCGTTGGCGGCTTGGTGAATAAATGCAGAATCCATAATGTGATCTCCTTCCGGGGATAGCATAGTGAATAGAACAGTGGTTCACAGGTTCATTATTCGTTCCTTTTCTCGTTTTTGTTCTCGGTACTTAAAATAGGCTTTGTGCATTTCATACATGATGCCGTCCATATCCTGCGGGGTCAACTCTCCGCTGGCAAATAACTCAGTAAGCTCAAATGCGAGATGCTGGGCTTCTATTTTGCCCTTTTTTCCGTAGGCTTCGGCGGCACGTTCGATAAATAGAGACTGATCCGGCTGTAAATAGGTCAGAGGTACATGGAATATATCGGCCATCTTTTCAAGCATTTCAATACTGCGAGGGTAGCGGCCATCACGCTCCCATCCGATGATCGTTCTTTTGTTGATACCCAGACATTGTGCCAATTCGTCCTGTGTTAAAGAATGCTTCTTTCGTAGATCGCGAACCTTCTCCCCAAATTTCATGTTTACAACCTTTCTATGGAGTAGTTATCGTGCTGTAACAATGTGCAACGGAATTTGTAAATATTCAATCTGGAAGATGCAACAAATTTTCACATTTTCCTCTTGACACGGCGACACGACTTGCTTATAATATATGCTATATTCTATCATCTTTTGGATTATTATACCGTAAAAAATGTGAATATGCAAGACGAAAAAGGTGAAAAAAGAGCGGAAGTTCAAAAGGTGAAATTGAATAGAAGAAAAAAGAAATTTAAACCAACACAAAGGAGGCCGTGAGAAGATGAGCAACGGAGAACATGAAATCCGCACCCCAAAGGGGCTGCGGATCGGGAGTCGCAGTGTCGTTGATGGAAAGAATATGCTTCAGATCAAGCGTGGTGGCTGTGAAGATTATATTTCTGCTGAATCTCTGGTGGAGTGTATTCACGGCCTTCCAGTGAAGAGTATCGAATTTTTCACAGCAGAGAACCATCGGAAAGAAGCCTGAAGCAGAGTGCTTCATCGGACACTGAAAGCGCAGAGGCGGAATCTTAGGCGGCACCTGGTTAGCCGACCAGCTCCACCAGACGTTCTTTTGGGTCTACAACATAATATCTGTTTGTTTAGAGCGATACCGTAGCAATATGTGATATAGGCCGGAACAGAATGAGCGAATGCAGCGCAGTAGTGCGCCTGTGAGTAACTCATCCTGTTCCGGTTTTTTTAATTTTTTTTTTAAAACACCTTGCGAAATGCCCTTCCAGCAATTCTATATATGAGAGACTAAACATCACACCTTAAAAGTGAATCATGAAATAGCGATGCAGTAGGAGAAGTCTTAGACTTCCCGTTCAAAAAAAACGGGTAAGTCTGGGACAACTTTTGCTGCATTTTTTGTTTCAGACCGCCCGCAGCCAAAAGGCAGAAAGGTGGACATTATGATGACATTCAAGGATCTGAAAAAGCTTGTTGAACTCCCTTCGTACAAGGAACAGCGTGTTCCAACCGTGAAGGCACTTGAGGTATCTGGTGTGCCAGTGGTTACCGAAAAGGTCTTGGAAAATCATGGCAGCATCAATGTCTACCAGAACGGTTATGTGATCTACCGGGCGCACAAGAGGGTGACAGTTTTTTCTCTCCGCGACTGTGTACATTATAAATATGATGCAGCAGAAGGGGCGGGACATCACATTGAGGAAGCAGAGTTTGACGACTACGAGTGGCACATCCGGCTTGTTCTGGAAGGCGAGGATCGGATTTTTATGAACTATGAGATCATCCAAGGAAAGTGGATGCCATCCCGTGAGGACAGGGAGTATAAAGAAGAAATCCTGGAGGGAGTCGATGAAGCAGTCAGCACACTGGAAAGAATGATAAGTGAGGAAAGAGTGGAAGAATTGCTCTCTACTTTGACTGATTTGCAGAGAAAGGTCGTTCACATCCACCTGTTCCATGGTCTGTCTTTCACAGAGGCGGCAAAACATCTTGGCATGACTCGCCAGAATCTTACCGGAATTTATAACGCAGCAATTTACAAGATACAGAAAAAGCACTTCCGGGCATTGTGCAGCTGCTAACATATACATAATCGAAAAATGAGCCGTCCAATCGCAGAAAGCACTCTGAATTGGGCGGCTCAAAATTTTTTTGAATTTTTTTCAAAAACACCTTGCGAAATAGCCCTTCTTCGATTCTAGGAGTGAGAGGACACAAAAAATCTCCATCCCAATCGGAAAGTTCATAGAAAGTTCAAAAACTTTTTTTAAAAACACCTTGCGAAATGACCTTTCTCCGATTCTAAGGATGAGAGGACAATACAAAACCTCTCACCGGAACCTTGAAAATTGAATAAGCCATCCCAGAGAGATACTTCTGATACTGAATGTGCATCCTGCGTGTCTTGTCAGAGAAAACGCCGCTGAAATATGGGGCAGGAACGGGCTGGGGCAGAATGGCAAAGCTCAAATAACAGCAGATACAATGCGGCGGAGTGTCGAAAGATGCTCCGTCGTAGGAATGTACTGTTATTTATAATAGTGCAAATCCAGCAGGAGGGGAGGTGATGAATCTACATGAAGTACCCGTATTTCAGAGGTCTGGAAGCAGACCGATACAGTTTCTACCGTGTGCCGAAAGCACTCATCAAGGTAGACCTGTTTGAAAAGATGTCTGGCGATGCAAAGCTGCTTTATGCAGTCTTGCTGGATCGGATGAATCTCTCGCTTAAAAATGGCTGGCAAGACGAGAATGGAAATGCCTACATCATCTGTACGATAGATGAAATCATGGATTCGATTCGATGTGCCAGACAAAAAGCGGTCAAACTGCTGGACGAGCTGGAACACGAATATCAGCTTATTGAGCGGCGCAGGCAGGGCTTGGGAAAGCCGAACCTGCTCTATGTGAAAGACCTCTATGCGGGACTTTCACAATCGAACTACTGGAAGTATGAAAATCAAACTTCTGGTGGTTTGAAAAGCGAACTTCCGGGAGTATGGAAATCAAACGGAAGTAAGACTGATATAAATAATACTGATAGTAGTGAGACTGATCTAATCTGTTCTGCACAATCTGGTGAAAACATATCCGGGGAGATGCGGGAAGATGAAAGGTATCGCTTCTATTTTCAAGACAAGCTGGAAATCCCAATCTTAGAGAAGAACTTCCCACATGACCGGGAAATCCTGATGGAGATTCTGGAACTTCTTGTGGAAACCGTAACCAGCAGAAAGAAGTTCCTGCGCATTTGTGGGGAAGAAAAGCCGAAAGAGGTGATCAAAAGCCGCCTGATGAAGCTGGATTCCATGCACATCCAGTATGTAATGGAATGCCTGAAAAGCAATACCACACAGGTACGAAACATCAAACAATATCTGCTTGCTACACTGTATAATGCTCCGACCACGATTGACAGCTATTACGCTGCACAGGTCAGACATGATTTCGGATGGGGCGGCAGAAGCAATTAAGGAGGACGATGCAATGAGCGTGTTTTTTATGGATTTTGATATGGCTCCCTCGGTGATCTGGGCGAGAGACTTGTACGACCAGATGCAGATTCTGAGTGACTTCCGCAAGTGGTTCCCCCGGATGTGCCAGTATGGATTTGTGGAGGGCCGGGACTATGAGTTCGTTCCCCGTGTCCGTCCGCAGGATGAGGGCGGGCGCACGGTGCAGCGGTATGTGAAAGACTACCGGATCACGCTGGAGATGGCAAAGCAGTTGTACAAGCTCCATCACTTCCACAAGAACGACTGTTTCCGCAGCTGCGAAGGACAGCACTGCATGGGAACGGATCACTGGATGCAGGCAGTCATTGAACTGCTGCATCAGCACAAGTGCAAAAGCCACGCGCCGCCGAAGCGTTTTTACGAATCACAGCCGCCCGATTCGCTGGTGACAACGACACAGATCGCAAAAGAGTACGGCTGCGGTGCAAAGGTGTTCAATCGTCTGCTCCATCTGCACGGTATCCAGTACCGGGCCAATAACCAGTGGGTGCTGTATGCAAAGCATCAGGATAAGGGATATACTGCAAACCTTGTTTTCCGGCTCCATCGGAGTGATGGCAGTGCAGTGGAAAAGCTGCATACGGCATGGACGCACAAAGGCAGGAAGTTTCTGTACCACGAACTGAAACGGCGTGGGATTCTTCCGATGGCAGAACAGGAGGGGTGAGCCTATGAACTTTACGAATAGCCCGTTTGAACGTATGATGCGCCAGCGTCCGGGAACGGACAGTGACCATCCCTGCATTTCCTGCCGACACCGCAGGGAGTGCGGCTACATGATGCACCAGTGCAGAAAGAAATTTCGTTCGGTCTTTGGCGATACGGCTCCCCCGGTATCAGGCACAGTCAGTGTCTGATGCCGTTTGGATAAAACTATAAACCGGAAAGGAGGGCGCAGGTGCAGGATGAAGTAAACGAAAAAACGATGGCATTGTGCATCAAAGGCGGAAAAATCTCGGCGCAGCTTCTGAAAGCAGCACTGACAAAGCTGCTTTCAGAGATCGAGAAGAAAAAACAGCAGTCGAAGAAGATGGGAGGGCAGAACCGATGTAAGAGAGGAAAGCAGAGCATCAAGAGCCTGCAACAGAGCGGCGCACAGCTTACCAATATCGTTGTCACGGACAATAACATCAAGTCGTTTGACCGGGTAGCCCGGAAGTACGGCATTGATTATAGTCTGAAAAAGGCAGAAAAAGAGGGTAAAACCGAATATCTGGTCTTTTTCAAGGCGAAAGATGTAGACGTTATGACGGCAGCGTTCAAGGAATACACCGGAGTTTCGCTGAAAAAGGAGCAGCGGCAGTCCATCCGTAAGAAGCTGGAGCAGGCAAAGGAGCGTGTTGCCAAGCACCGGGAAATCATCAAGGAAAAGACGAAAGACAGAGGGCAGGTGCGATGAGCCAGAAAAAGAAAACGACCGCACAGAGCAAACGACCGCGCAAAGCCCCCTCCAACCAGACAGGTGGAACAGCATGGGGCAAGAAAGCAGCGGCGGCAATCAGTGGAAAGATGCAGTCGGCAGATATGAAAAAGCTGATCCTGCTGAATTTTCCTTACATTATCGCCTTTTACATGGTGGAGAAAGCCGCATGGCTGTACCGACACTGTAATGGCGATACCATCGTGGACAGGCTGATGGTTCTTTTTATGAACTTCGGTCTGGCCTACAAGAGTTATCTGCCAAGTGTCCATCCGTTCGACTTGCTGGTGGGTCTGATCGGTGCAGCAGCACTGAAAGCCGTGATCTACTTTAAGGGGAAGAACGCAAAGAAGTATCGTCAGGGAGAGGAATACGGCTCTGCCCGGTGGGGCAATGCCAAGGACATTGAACCTTTTATTGACCCGGTATTCGAGAATAATGTGCTGCTTACCCAGACGGAACGGTTGATGATGAGCGGCAGACCAAAGCATCCGAAGTATGCCAGAAACAAGAATGTCATTGTGATCGGCGGCTCTGGCAGCGGCAAGACACGGTTTTTCGTAAAGCCCAATCTGATGCAGATGCCCGAAAAGGTCAGCTATGTCTGTACTGACCCGAAAGGTACGATCATCATTGAATGCGGAAAGATGCTCTCGGATGCCGGGTACAAAATCAAAGTCCTGAACACGATCAATTTCAAGAAGTCGATGCACTATAACCCGTTCCACTATATCCGCAGTGAGAAAGATATTCTGAAACTGGTCAATACGATCATCGCCAACACGAAAGGAGACGGCGAGAAGTCCGGCGAAGATTTCTGGGTCAAGGCAGAACGCCTGCTCTACTGCGCACTCATCGGCTATATCTACTATGAAGCCCCGGAAGAAGAACAGAACTTCTCCACGCTGCTGGAATTTATCAATGCCAGCGAAGCCCGCGAGGATGATGAAGAGTTCAAGAATCCGGTCGATGAACTATTTGAGGATTTGGAAAAGGCTAAACCAGAACACTTTGCCGTGCGGCAGTACAAAAAGTACAAGCTGGCGGCAGGTGATATATGCTCTAAGTGACTTCTTAATCATGATTTTGTCATGGTTAGTAAAGCAATCACTTAGAGCATTTTTGTTTCAGGAGGTACAGCTATGAGAAACGAAAAAATCACCCCACTGTACGAGCGCCTGAGCCGGGACGATGAGTTACAGGGCGAGAGCAATTCCATATCCAACCAAAAACAGATGTTAGAGGATTTTGCCCGCCGGAATGGGCTGCCCAACCCTACGCACTTTACCGATGATGGTATCTCAGGCACTCGTTTTGACCGCCCCGGATTTTTGGCGATGATGGAGGAAGTGGAGGCAGGGCGTGTAGAGGCAATCGTCATCAAGGACATGAGCCGGTTAGGACGCGACTATCTGAAGGTCGGTCAAGTTATGGAGGTTTTGCGGCAGCGAGGCGTTCGTCTGATTGCCATCAACGACGGAGTGGACAGTCTGAAAGGTGATGACGATTTTACCCCGTTCCGCAACATTATGAATGAATTTTACGCCCGTGATACCAGCCGGAAAATCCGATCTGTGTTTAAGTCAAAAGGCATGAGTGGCAAGCACCTGACCGGCACTGTGATTTACGGCTACTTATGGGACGAAAAACGGGAGCATTGGCTGGTAGATGAGGAAGCCGCCGAAGTGGTACGCCGTATCTTCTCCCTCACGCTGGAGGGATATGGGCCTTATCAGATCGCCTGCAAATTATCCGCAGACCGGATTGAAATTCCTGTCGTACACCTTGCCCGCTTCAACGAAGGTGTGAACCGTTCAAAGCCGGTCAAAGACCCCTATGGATGGGGATCATCTACCATTGTGAACATCTTGAAAAAGCGAGAGTATTTAGGGCACACCATCAATTTCAAGACCCGCAAGCACTTTAAGGACAAGAAAAGCCACTATGTTTCTGAGGACGAGTGGACGATCTTTGAGAATACCCATGAAGCCATTATCGACCAGCAGACCTTTGATTTGGCGCAGAAAATCCGCAGCAATGTACGGCGTTATCCAAACGGCTGGGGCGAAGCGGCTCCCCTCACAGGCTTGCTCTATTGTGCCGATTGCGGCGGCAAGATGTATGTCCACCGCACCAACAATGGCAAGCGGATTTCTCAATATACCTGTTCCAATTATACCAAAGTTCCGTGTGGGACACTATGCCCTACACAACACCGTATCAATGAGAGTGCTGTTCTGACATTGGTTTCTGACACGCTCCGGGCTATCGCTGAATATTCCAGAAATGACCGGACGGAATTTATTCACACCGTTCAGGAAACGCAGGTTGCTCAACAGAGTGCCGATATATCGAAAAAGCGCAGACGTCTGGCTGCTGCCCAAAAGAGAGCCGGAGAACTGGAAAAACTGATTTGCAAAATCTATGAGGACAACGCCCTCGGCAAGCTGCCGGATGCACGATATAGGGCGCTTGATGCACAGTATGCCAAAGAGCAGGATGCACTTGAGATTGAAATCGCAGAGCTGGAAAAGGCTGTTACCGGCTATGAGCAGAGCCAGAAATCCGCAGAGAAATTTATAGCCCTAATTGATAAGTATGAGAATTTTGACACTCTGACAAACACCATGCTCAACGAGTTTGTAGAGAAAATCCTTGTCCACGAACGCGCCCGAAAAGGCAGCCAGGACACCACGCAGGAAATTGAAATCTACTTCAATTTTTTAGGGCACTATATCCCACCATCCTTACAGCCGGTTCCTTTAACCCCGGAGGAACAGGAAGAACTGCAGAAAAAAGAAGAACGCAAGGACAGGCTTCATCAGAATTATTTGAAGCGGAAAGCCAGCGGCGCACAAAAACGGTATGAGGACAAAATCAAGGCGAAGAAAAAAGCGGAAATGGACGCTAAGAAAGCCTTGATCCGGGCTGAGGATATGAAAAAAGGTATTTTTTCTACTGTCGGGCAGCTGCCGAAAGAAGAACCGCGCAAAGCAACCAGCGCAGCAGTCTAATCATCATGGAGCAAAGGAGAATGAATATGAGTAAGTTGACTTACATTCGTTGCGGAGATTATGATATACCCAACCTAAAACTTTCTGTGCTGCCGGAAACTTCTATCGGCAAGTACGGCAGGATGCGAAAATCCTACCTGAAGGAACATCGCCCCATTCTCTACAACCAACTGCTGATGAGCGAGAAGTTGTATCCACACCTGTTAGAGATTGACCGGACAGCGCAGGAGCGCATGGACACCATGTTGCCTCACATGATGGAGGCTGCGGGTGTCACTGAGGAACTAAAAGCCTGTGACCCTATGCGTTGGGTGGGACTGATGAACACATTAACGGCACAGATTGAGGAAATTTTACTCATGGAACTGATTTGCAGCTGAATGGGAGGTGTGGGAAATGCTGACCTTTGAAAAGGTTCTGGAAGTGTTTCAGGCATATCTGGATGATGATTCTCCGTATGAGGTGGTGCAGACCAGCCACGGTTATACATTGATGGCATGGGAACCTCACCGGAATGACTGGTACAGCGCCGAAATACAGAAAACTCCGGAGGATTTGCGAAACGCCTTGCTGGATACATACGCCAACTTTCTGGAAGATAAGATTACCGGAAATGACCGCGATCTGACTGTGACAGAAACCGGAGAAATCCAGCAGAGGTGCCGGGAACTTTTGGAAAAGTGCCGGGAAACTTGATATAGAAACGCCAGAAGGAGGCCGCGATTATGCGTCCTCCTTCTGCTTCGCAGTCTGTTCCATTTTGAGCGCCCCGTCTATGGCACCTTCGATAATCGGCAGGTATTCTTCAGGGCAAAGCTTCAGCTTATGGCTGACCCGCTGCCGCTGTGCGCTTTCTTCCCGCATGATCTCCGGGTTAAAATATCGCTCTACGGGAAGTCCGCAGACCTTAATCAACTGGATCATCACAGGCAGGCTCGGAATCGCACCTTGATTCTCAATGTTGGCAAGATACCGCCATTCAATCCCAACCATTTCTGCCAATGTTTTTCGTGCCAGACGCTTTGCCTCTCGTGCGGCTTTGACATCCGCACCGAAGGTTTCAAAACCGGGACAATCTTCAACTTTCGCCATATAACATCACCCGGTTACATTGTATAATTCATACTTTGCCCGCGGAATGTTGCTATATGAAGGTTAGTTGAAGTTTATAATTCATATTCTATTTGTTGCATTGTTCGAGAAAGAGAACTATAATGTACTCTGTGGAGGTGCAGAATGGATTATATGACACTAAAAGAGGCCGCCGAAAAATGGGGCGTGACCCCACGATGGATAAACTATTACTGCACTGCGGGTCGCATCCCCGGTGCTGTAAAAATGGCGACGATTTGGCTGATTCCGAAAACTGCGGAAAAGCCGATTGATGGTCGGACAAAAAGAAGAAAGGGAGATAAGCATGAAAAAAATACTGCTGGTTGAAGATGACCCCAATATAGTGTCCTCCCTTACTTTATTTATGAAAAATGAAGGCTATCTGGTTGACAGTGCAAATGGACAACAAACTGCTTTACAGAAAATAGCTCAGGAACAATACGACATTATCCTTTTAGATATTTCGTTGAATGATGGAAATGGTTTTAGCACTTGCTCAGCAATTAAGAGCCAAAAAGACATTCCCATTATCTTTCTGACCGCAGATGATGATGAATTTAGTGTTGTTAGCGGTCTGGAATTGGGTGCAGATGATTATATTTGCAAGCCGTTCCGCCCAAGAGAATTATTGGCAAGAATCAACACTGTGTTGCGCAGAAAAAATGGAAAAAGTGAATTTCTGTCTTGTAAAGATATTACAGTTGATGTTCAAAAGGCGGTTGTCCGAAAAGGAAATACAGAGCTATTCCTTTCGGCATTAGAATACCGTTTGCTGTTGGTGTTTTTGCAGAATCCGGGTGTTGTATTTTCAAGGAAAAAACTACTTGAAATGATTTGGGATGTTACAGGTGATTTTATTAGTGACAACACATTGACTGTCTATATGAAAAGATTGCGAGATAAAATTGAAACAAATCCACAAGAGCCGGAAATTCTTTTGACTGTTCGCGGGCTTGGGTATAAGGCTGGTGAATAACATGGATTTTTTACGAAACAAGGAAGTTCGATTGCAAATAATGCTCTGTATTGGTGTGACGGTGATTGGGAGTGTTTTAAGCTATTTCTTTTGCATGAAGTTCTATTGGGTTACATTTTTAACTGGCTGCGCCATCACCGCTATTTCCCTTATATTCACATATCGCCGCTATATGAAGATTTCTTCTTTAAGTCAGGATATTGATAGACTATTACATGGTGAAGAAAGTATTCGTTTTGACGATTATGGTGAGGGAGAGTTAGCTGTTCTGGAAAATGAGATTTCAAAAATGACATTACGGCTTTTAGTGCAATCGGGACAGCTGCAAAAAGATAAAAAATATTTAGCGGATTCTTTGGCGGATATTTCCCACCAATTAAAGACACCGCTGACTTCTCTTGAAATATTGAATGCTGCGCTTTCACAAGAAGGTATTGATTTCGAACAGCAATCTTCACTATTGCATGAACAGTTATTACTGTTGTCACGTATGGAATGGCTGATTGACGTTTTATTAAAGCTGTCGCGTCTTGATGCAGGGACAATCAAATTCGAAAATAAGTCCTTTCCTGTGGAAAAATTAGTCCAGCAGGCAACAGCGCCATTTGATATCATGCTGGATATTAAAAATATTAAAATGGATATTTCAGATATAGAGGAAATTCAACTATACGGGGATATCAAGTGGCTTGCAGAAGCTTTGTCTAATGTTGTAAAAAATTGTATTGAATCTACTCCCGATGGAGGACAAGTAAAAATCAGCGCTGAAGAAAATGCCATGTATGTGAAATTGTGTGTTATCGATAGCGGAACAGGCATAGCGGAGGAAGATATTCCACACTTATTTGAGCGTTTCTATCGAGGTAAGAACTCCGGCAAAAACGGGGCAGGGATTGGCTTGGCCTTAGCAAAAGCAATTATCACGCAGCAGAACGGAAGGATTATCGCTGAAAACATAATGCCATGTGGGGCAAAATTTACAATTTTCTTTGACAGAGGGGTTGCATAATGCAATCCCTTTTTTGCAAAGTGACATTTTTGTAATGAAAGCGTAATAATAGAGTTATTTAAATTTGCTATGATTTCATCATTGTACGGAATTACTTTCAGCAGGAGGAAACAACAATGGAAATATTAAGAGTTGAAAATGTTTGCAAAACATACCACACAGGTGAAACCACAGTGAATGCCTTGACCGATATTTCATTTTCAGTGCAAAAAGGAGAATTTGTTGCAATAATTGGCGCATCTGGCTCTGGTAAATCCACTTTGCTCCATATTCTCGGCGGTATTGATCGTCCCACATCAGGCGAAGTAATTGTAGATGGTCAAAGTGTGTATGAACAAACGGAAGATCAACTTGCCGTGTTTCGCAGACGCCAAGTAGGACTGATTTACCAGTTCTATAACTTGATTCCGGTCTTGAATGTAGAGGAAAATATTACCCTGCCTATTAGGCTGGATGGGCGAAAAATAAATAAGAAGCGTTTAGCAGAATTGTTAGAGGTACTTGGCTTAACAAAGCGTAGAAAGCATTTGCCAAGTCAGCTTTCAGGTGGGCAGCAACAACGTGTGTCCATTGGTCGTGCGCTTATTAACGCTCCTGCAATTCTCTTAGCTGATGAACCTACGGGAAACCTGGATACACAAAACACACAAGAAATCATGCAACTTTTGAAAGCTTCTAATAAATCCTATCATCAAACGATTGTCCTGATTACCCATGACCGGGAAATCGCTTTACAAGCAGATCGGATTTTGGAAATACAGGATGGTCAGCTTGTCAGGGATGAGGTGATTCGCTGATGGAAACAATATTTACCCTTACATTAAGGACACTGCAACAAAACAAAAAGCGTGCATTTCTTACGATTTTCACGATCATTCTTTCGGTAGGTATGATGACTGCTGTCTTGTGTGGCGGCTGGTCCATGCTTCGCTTTTTGCAAGAGAAAGAAGCCGTATACGGTGGAGATTATGCGTATCGTATTGAACTCACCTCGCAGCAGCAAGCGGAAACTCTTATGCAAGGAAAGAATATAGAGAATGTGTCGTTGCTACGTTTCGCTGGAAGTAGTTTTTACGGAGAACCATCTAATAAAAATTTGCTTGCCATTGCAGAAATCAACGATGCATTTGTCGAAAATTTTTATCTGGAACAATATTTACTGGAAGGCCGTTACCCGTTCAATGAAAATGAAATTGTCTTAACGCAAGATTTTATTGACGATAATGGGCTTACATTCTCTGTTGGGGATACGATACAACTTTTACTTGGTACGCGAGTGTGGGACGAAATCGACACAGAGTTATATGGATTAGTAAATTATCTGGGTGATAGGGAAAGTTTTCATCCAGATACTGCGGAGCGGACATATACCATTGTTGGTATTGTATCTGAAATGAATGGGTCTAAAGTAGCCAGTGACTTTAACGCTTATATCGGAATTAGCAATAATGAAACTAATTTATCGGCATTTGTAAAGTGCAAGGATATTTCTAAGTCTATATACGCCGAAGCGGAAGAAAATGCAAAAGCAGTTGGTGGTATTGTGTCAGCATTCCATTCTGATTTGCTCATTTATCATGGTGTGACTGCGGGTAAGGGAGCTGTAAAGATGATTGCGGCTGTTGCTGTAGTTATTCTATTGCTAATGGCTGCTTGCTCTGCCATGATTAGCAATGTCCTTTCGATTTCTCTGCAGGAACGTATTAAGCAGCTTGGTATGCTTGCGAGTATCGGTGCAACAAGTAAACAGAAGAAAGCCAGCGTTACCATAGAAGCCTTTCTACTTGGCATAATTGGTATTCCATTGGGCCTGTTATTTGGTTTGGGTTTAACGGTTGTTGTTCTGGCAATGATACGGATTTCCTTTAAAGACACTTTTACTTTTGGAATGATTGAGCTAAAAACATATATTTATTGGCTCCCTTTTCTCCTGGGAGCAATTTCAGGTATTGGTTCTTTGTTTTTTGCTTGTAAAACTCCGGGAAAAATCGCTTCAAAAGTTACAGTAATCGATACATTGAAGCAAACCAACATTTATCAAGTAAAGCAAAAATGGATAACACATGGAAAACTAATGTCAATATTTTTTGGAATCTACGGATCGTTGGCTTCAAAAAATATCCATCGGAATCCGAAACGCTTTCGTGCGATAACGCTTTCTATTTTTTTAGCTGTGGTTCTTGGGTTATCCTTGTATAGTTTTTCGGATTTTATGCTTTTTCAAACATCTATGGATATGAAAGAAGATGGTTCAAGTTATACAGATGTTCAAGCTGCTGTTCCGTATAAAGATTTAGCAACTGCTGCGAAAGCAATTTCTGATGAGGGTATTTCAGCAGACATATCCTATCGTATTTCCCGATACATGACAGCTGCATTTGAGGAAGAAAATATCAATTCAGATATGGCGGGATACTTTATAAATGGCAACTTTGCAGAATTATATGTTGTGGGTATTGATGAAGAACATTTTCGCGCTATTTGTAAAGAAAATGATTTGAATTATACAGGATATGATGGCAAGCCAAATCACGGAATACTATTCAATCATGCAACTGGGAATTATGGTACGTCTCCAAATCGTGTTGTAGTTGGTTCTCCGTTTGTGCTTGAAAATGGGTGTAAAATCGAACTGGAATACGGCGACGATACAAATAAAACGGTCATTGTTCAAGATATTGTGAATGGAAATAATGCGAGTATTCAATCACAATTTGTTCAAGATAGAGCTGTCTTGATTGTTCCAATGTCTTTTTTTCAGTGGCTGCTGAATGATGATACCGCTATTGAACTTACCATTAACACAGCACAGCACGAAGAAGTTGCGGAGTGTTTAGCGGATACGGGATTTTTTCAAGTGGTTGATGTGGCAAGTACAACGGAAAATTCCCGCCAGACATATATGCTTCTCAAAATGATGGTTTGCATCTTCACGGTCTTAATGACAATGATTATTGGACTAAATGTATGCAATACGATTTCAAATACCATAGATGTCCGTAGAAGTGAGTTTGCAGTATTGCGATCTGTTGGCATGACATCTGGTGATTTAAAGAAAATGTTACTTTTGGAATCTGTATTATATGGCATGAAGTCGCTGATATTTGCAATACCGATCAGCTTAATCATTCATTATGTCATGTATTCCATGATTTCGAAAGGAATGACCCCATTTGTGTTTTATATCAATTGGGGAGCATACGGAATCGCTGTTATTATGGTTGCACTTGTAGTAGTAACGGCAATGCTGTTTTCTTTGCGAAGTATTGAAAAGGTTGAAATTGTGAAAGAATTGAAAACTGGGAGCATGTAGTTCAAGACAATCGGGAATTAGGCACATCTCGTAAAATGAAAGGAAAGAAATGAAATGAACAAAAAACATATTACTCATGGCAAGTTGAAAGTATTTATGATATTATTTTTGGCTGTTATTTTGATTGTTCTGGTTGTAGTATGCGCCAAGAAAATTAAACTTTCTCAAAACGAAAAAAATATTATCGGCACATGGAAAAACAGCAATTCAGAAAATGTAATTACAGTTCAAGACAGTGACACTCTAATACTGTACAATGACATTCCTGAAGCAGGTTTATATCATGGTAATGCTTCTTATCATTTCAGTTACACAGATACTATCTGTGTAACACAGGATGACATCAGTGCGGAGTTTTGTGTTGATGTTGATGAAAATCAATTGATAATCTACTTTGCAGGTCAGGTATATTTAGTGTTGCAAAAATAGTAACAGCGCGTAAATCAATTTAAGTATGTAGCATCATAGTACATATCGGAAAGCAGGACTCTCACCAGCTTTCAGTTACCATCCGAAAATCCAAGGCAACGCCTATTCTGATTCTGGCTTCCCAATTTTGTCATGCGGAGCACATGTGGGTATTTCGGCAAGGCGCACACGCATACATTTGAGAGCTGTATTTGACAGAGAAGTTTCTGGCAAAGGCTCAGGCACTCATACAGTTATATTGTGAGCTAAAGAAGTAGCTGGAAATATGCTATACGCTGGCTTTCGGCAAAGACCTTGTGATTGAGCCATTATTCAGGTGAGTGATACTTTATCATCGCTCATTTTGAAAGGGATGGACAAGAAAATAAAACAAACACAATATTTCTAATACTCTGCCGGACGACGGCAAAAGAAAAAAGCCGTCGTAGAGCAGACAATTTGACACGCCCATTTGAAACGGCGGCTTTGATTTTCAGAGCCGCCGTTTCTTTTCGTCTATCCTAAACCAACGACGACCTAACACCGTGTAAATCCACGGCGGCACATAGGAGGATTGCCGCCGTGTCTATTTTTGCCTTTTTTCACAGTACACATGAACTGCACCAGCTAAAAAAAGCCTGTTCCCAGCAGCGGAGCAATGCGGTCAGAAGTATGTACTATACCATGTAAGTAAACAACAAAAAGTATTCCATGACGCTCGTATGGCATTATGCCGTTCGGGCGTTTTTTTGTCCCTATGGAGCCGGAACATCGGGTCAACATGGCCCGAACTTTATCCTCGGTGCCGCTCCCCGCCGCCTTATTCAGATTTACCCAAAAAATCTGAATGGAGGAAAGGTAGATGGAAGTTACCATCAATTATAACGGACAAGCTGTTGCCGTGGAGGTCACGCTGGAAGTCTATGAATTTCTTGACCGGGCCGATCATAAAACGGAGAACCTGTTCCATGAACAGCGGCGGCATTGGGATGGCCGGGAGTTTGACGAGTACATCATTACCACCGAGGGTGTAGGGGTCTGCAGCGAAACGCCGGAGGAATACCTTTGCCGCATGGAAACGCTGCATGAGCTGATGGCTGTTCTGGACACCTGTACCGAGGCCCAGCGCCGCCGGTTCCTGCTCTATGCGCTTGACGGGCTGAGCCTTGCAGAGATCGGTGTGCTGTGCGGCTGCTCCAAAGTGGCTGTTTATCAAAGTGTGGAGGCGGTCAGAAAAAAATTTATAAATTTCTTTGAGAACAGGCTTAACGAATGACCTGTTTTCTGGCTACCAAGTGAAAGGGATCATTTCCCTTATCTCAGCGAGGGGCGGACAGCGGACGAGCTGTCCGCCTCTCCGATTTTCAGGAGGTAAGCCTATGAAAACAATCAATCTGCGGTGGATGTATCCCTACTACCGGCATGACGAGTTTGTGGATGTTACGGACGAGGTGTGGGCAGCGATGTATCAGGCCAAGCGGGAGATGGAGAACTATGAGCGTCGGAAAGTCTACCACCGCGCCTACTACTCTCTGGACGCATACAGCTGGCTGGAAAATTACGCACTGGAACACAGCAGATCGCCGGAAGATATTTTGCTGGAACGAGAAGAAATGACCACCCGCCTATACCTGATTGCAGCTCTGCCGGTGGCTCTGGCTCATGCCACTCCGACACAGGCCCGCCGTGTTCACGCCTACTACATTGCTGGTATCAAGCAGCCGGAAATCTCCCGGAGAGAGGGCATCCACAGCAGCAAGGTCAGCGTTGCCATCCGTCGAGGTCTGCGGAATATGCGCCGCTGCTATGATGACCTTTTCCAAACAGAGTGAGGGCATGCCTATGCAGACCATCAATCTCAAACAATATTATCCATTTTGCAAAGAGGACATTTTTGTGGAGGTGTCCGATGAGATCGTCGAAGCGTTTCTTCTGGACAAGAGAGCCGAGGCCGCCAGAGATCGCAAGATGTTCCGGTATAAGGCGTTTTATTCCCTCGATTGTAACGATGGAATCGAAAATGCTGCAATCGGCTGGGCGCAGCCATCGCCTGAGGACTACTTGATAGAAAAAGAAGAATTAGCCGAATACGAAGAACTGATACGGCGATTGTATGAAGCCATTTCCTCCCTGCCGCCTATGCAGGCTCGCCGTGTTCACGCCCGCTATATGCTGGGTATGAAAGTGAAAGATATTGCCGCAATGGAGGGTATCACGCCATCACAGGCGGGAAAATCCATCCATGCCGCACTGCGGAGGCTGCGCCGGTACTTTGCGCGTCAGAAATGGACGGTCAATCTATGAGTATTTTCAAAGAAAAGAGGTGCCTGACATGAACGAAAAAATTACAGCCCACCCCCAAAAAGAAGAACGGGAGAAAGTCCTGAATGAGATCCGGCAGCTTAAAAACCGAAAGAAGATTTTGGAGAACAAGCAGCGGAACGAAGAACGCAGGGTTCGCACCCGCCGCCTGATTGAGCGCGGAGCCGTTTTGGAGGGGATTTTCCCGCTGGCTCCCGACCTTTCCGGCGCGGAGGTCAAAGCGTTCCTGATTGCCCTGTCCCATCTTCCGGGGGCGGCAGAACTGGCCGCAAAACTGCCGAAATCCGGGGACAAGCCGTAAGTCCCTTGTTTACAAGGGCGCACTTATACACCGTTGCCGGTGTCGTGCGCCCTGCCGGGGGCTGTTGCGTACTTCGTCCGCGATGGGGCGCTACACTCCCCAAACCCCTTGTGCGCTCTGCGCAGCCAAACACCCGCTTTGCGTTTGTCCGGCTCCACAGAGCCTGTTATCCCCTCACTGAAAGGAGGTGTTCCCCATAGATTTCTGTCATATCCCCGTCAGTATTATCAAGCGCAGCGCGGGCCGTTCCGCTGTTGCCGCAGCCGCCTACCGAAGCGGAACCAAACTGACGAATGAATGGGACGGCCTGACCCATGATTACACCCGGAAAGGCGGCATTGTCCATGTGGAGATCATGCTGCCTGCCCACGCCCCGCCGGAATTTGCAGACCGATCTATCCTCTGGAACAGCGTGGAGCAAATCGAGAAAGCAAGGGACAGCCAGCTTGCCCGCGAGATTGAGGCAGCTCTGCCCCGCGAACTGTCCATAGAACAGCAGCTTGCCCTTGTCCGGTCCTATGTGAAGGACAACTTTGTGGACAAGGGGATGTGCGCCGACTTTGCCATCCATGACAAGGGAACCGGCAACCCCCATGCTCATATCATGCTGACCGTCCGGCCTCTGAAAGAAAATGGACAGTGGGGCGCAAAGTGCCGTAAGGCATACGATCTGGACGAGAACGGACAGCGTATCCCGGATGGGAAAGGCGGCTGGAAGAACCACCGGGAGGACACCACCGACTGGAACGACAAAGGGAATGTGGAGATTTGGCGGGCGGCATGGGCAGCCTACACCAACCGGGCGCTGGAATCTGCCGGTAGACCGGAGCGCATTGACCACCGCAGCTACAAGCGGCAGGGCATTGATAAAATTCCCTCTGTCCATCTGGGGCCAGCTGCCAGCCAAATGGAAAAGCGCGGTATCCGCACCGACAAGGGCGAAGTAAACCGGCAGATCGCCGCCGACAACAAGCTGCTGAAAGAAATCAAAGCCCGCATTACCCGTCTTTATCTCTGGTCGAAAGACGAAGCGGAAAAACCACAAACGCAGCAAAGCAACTTGATCGCCTTGTGGGAAGCCCAGCAGCAGTTGAACGCTACCCGCACCCGCACCGGCAAAATCCGAGCTTTGCAGGAGAGCGCCGCCCTGTTCAGCTTTTTGCAGGCAAACGGCATCCAGTCCATGCAGCAGCTCCATGAAAAAATAGCAGATATGAACACCCGCTACTATGACCTGCGGGGAAAAATCGTTAAGGCCGAGCGCCGGATCGCTGTCCTCACCGAGCGCGGGGAGATGTGGGAACAGTACAACCAGTACAAGTCCATCCACAAGCAGCTTGCCAAAATAAAGCCGGAAAAACGGGAACAGTTTGAACAGCGCCACAGCCGGGAACTGATTCTGTATGACGCAGCGGCCCGGTATCTGAAAGAACTGAAAGACAGCGGCGAGGCAATCACCCCGAAGGCATGGCAGCGGGAAATCGAACAGCTGGCCGCTGGAAAGCAGACGGACACGCTTGCCATGAAAGCCATGCGGGAGGATTTGAAAGCAGTGGAACGGCTCCGCAAAACCGCCGAGCAGCTGTCCAGACAGGAACGGGACAAGTCTCACGACCGGGAGCCGGAGCGGTAAGGGCTACCGCGTTTCACGACATACTTTTGCACACAGAAAAACCGCCGTACAGGTTTCCCCATACGGCGGCAGACTGTTTATTTGCCGAACAAGTCGCTGTGTGTGCCGGTGCGGGCCAGCGTCAGCACCAGAACATCATCCTCTATGCGGTAGACAAGCAGCCAGTCCGGGAGAATATGACATTCTCGATGGCCTGCCCAATCGCCGGACAGGTCATGGTCACGGTTCTTATCCGGCAGCGGTTCGCCCATTGCCAGCAATGCTACGACCTGCTCCAGCAGTTCGATCTTCAAGCCACGCTTGATGGCTCGTTTGTAGTCTTTTTTGAAACTGGTCGTGTACTTGACGGTATATTTGGTTTCTTTCATCTTTTCAGGTCAGCAAATAACTCGTCAAGGTCATTGTAGCCCTTTACAGACGGGTCTTTTGCAATCCTTTCCGCTTCCAGCATGGCAGCAACCGTTTCTTTGTTCGGCTGTTCCAGCCTTACTTCAAAGGGAATGCCGCCTTCACGAAGCGACTGGCGCACAAAGATGTTAAACGCCGTAGTCAGGTTCATGCCAAGTTCAGTAAACAGTGCGTCCGCCTGTGCTTTCAAATCTGCGTCCATGCGGATACTGATGTTCGTGGTATTTCCAGCCATACGATCAACCCCTTTCTGCTGGCAATTATAGTATATGCCATTTGCACGAAGAAAACAATACTTTGCACGAATATTTAATAATAAATTCATTTAAGGAGGTTACCGGCTTTATGAAAGAAATCATTTATGAAGAACAATAAGTCTGAACCTATCCCCGTCATGGATTACCGCCAGTACCGCAGAGTGCGGAGGCTGGTGCATGAGTGCTGTAACTACATCGACGGAAACTGTATCGCCCTGGACGATGGGGAGGAATGTGTCTGTGTCCAGTCCATTTCCTATTCCCTGTTGTGTAGGTGGTTTCGGACGGCGGTATTGCCGCAGGATAAGGAACTGGAAACGGCGCTGTTCCACCGGCTGAATGCGAAAAAGTGCGCCGTATGTAGGGCGCTGTTTACCCCCGGTTCCAACCGGGCCAAATACTGCCCGGAATGTTCCACTCGCATGAAGCGAATCAATGCCGCAAAGCGCAAGCGGAAACAACGGGAGAAATGTCACGCTTTAGGGGCTGAAAACCCCTTGTAAATCAAGGCTTTTTTCGAGGGTGTCAAAGGCAGGCTGATAGATTTATCCTCTGACCCCTAAAACGGCCTTAAAATGCGTACAGAATCCCAAGAGAAACCCCAAGGAGGAACCCTATGTCAGACAACCGAAAATATTATTACCTGAAACTCAAAGAAAACTATTTTGACGATGATTCCATCGTGCTGCTGGAAAGTATGCAGGATGGTGTGCTGTATTCCAACATTCTACTCAAGCTGTATCTGAAATCGCTGAAACATGGCGGACGGCTTCAACTTGACGAGGACATTCCTTACACGGCGCAGATGATCGCCACCATTACCCGCCAGCAGATCGGCACTGTGGAGAGAGCCTTGCAGATCTTTTTGAAGCTGGGTCTTGTGGAGGTGCTGGATAGCGGCACATTCTACATGAGCAACATCGAACTTTTAATCGGCCAGTCCTCTACCGAGGCTGAGCGAAAGCGGGCTGCGAGGCTCCAAAATAAGGCGCTTTCTGCGCTCCGGACAAGTGGCGGACATTTGTCCGACATTCGTCCACCAGAGATAGAGATAAAGTTAGAGAAAGAGATAGAGATAAAGAGAGAGATAGAGAAGGTACGCCCTGAAACGGGGCACCCTTCCCACACCTATGGCCGTTACCAGAATGTTTTCCTGACGGATGAAGAACTGGCAGACTTGCAGGCCAGCTTTCCTGCTGTATGGGAACAGTACATCGAAAAACTGTCCGAGTACATGGCTTCTACCGGCAAGCGGTATCAGAGCCATGCCGCCACCATCCGGCGCTGGGCCGGTGAGGACGCGAAGAAAGCAGCCCCGCCCTCTCGCAACCGGGATTACAGCGTAAAGGAGGATGAAACCGTATGATTGAGATTACCGCAGAAATCCGGGCGCTGATTGACAAGGCAGCCGCCGGTGTGGAACTGGCTGAGGACGAGTATATAGACCTGTCAGACGGTCTCATCCACTGTAAGAAATGCGGCGGCCAGAGGCAGACTGTTGTGCCATGCTTCGGGAAATCCGGCTACTTTATGCCGCGCTGCATCTGCCAGTGCCAGCGGGAGGCTGAGGAGCAGCGCAAGGCTGCTGAAGAACGGCAGCGCCGCATGGAGCGTATCAAACGCCGAAAGGCCCAGGGCCTGCAAGACCGCTATCTGTACGACTACACCTTTGCCAACGACAACGGCCAAAATCCCCTGATGGACAAGGCCCGCGCCTATGTGGAGAACTGGAAGGAGGCATACAGGAACAACACCGGCCTGCTGCTGTTCGGGGATGTGGGAACCGGCAAGTCCTTTTTCGCCGGATGTATTGCCAATGCTTTACTTGACCAGGATGTGCCTGTGCTGATGACGAACTTCCCCACCATTCTGAACCGCCTGACCGGGATGTTTTCCGAGGACAAGGCCGACTTTATCGCCAGCTTTGACGAGTACGACCTGCTTATCATTGACGATTTGGGTGTGGAGCGCAGTACCGAGTATGCGATGGAGCAGATGTTTTTTGTCATTGACAGCCGCTACCGCAGCTGCAGACCCATGATTATCACAACAAACTTGAAACTGTCCGAGTTGAAAAACCCGCCTGATCTGGCCCACGCCCGCATCTATGACCGTATTCTGGAACGGTGTGCGCCGATTCTTTTTGACGGGAAGAATTTCCGGGAAGAAAATGCCAGTGCTACCCGACAGACAGCAAAAGACATTGTAAACAGTAAGCAAGACTGATTTTTTACCGGGCGGCACAGACCCGTTCGGAGAAAGGAGCGCCATGAACAGAGAACCCCGTACTATGCAGGTGGCAGACGCCGCTACTGCGTCCAGAGCGCCGGAAAACACGCCAGCGATGGTAAAGAAAATCGGTAAGACAACCTACAAGGTTCATGTCCATTTCAGCAATACCAGCACAGAAACCATGAGCGATAAAATCAAGCGTATGCTCAAAAATGAAATTCAGCAGATGTGACAGACTGATAAACGAAGCCGCCTTGTGCTAAACTGATGATGGTACGCACCAGAATTTTTGTCAAGGAGGACACGAAAATGCTTTACACAGAAAAAGAGAAGCATGAAATTGAACGAGTAAAGGAGGTCTTTGCGGAACATCTGCGGCAAAGCCCTGATTTTGAACTGCTCTGGTCGGACAAGGTAGGCTATGTCTGGCTGGCGATTGGCGTAAATCCACTTTATGTGGATACTGGCATCAGGATAGAATCAGCCGCCGATCTCTGCTTCAAGTGTTTGGATGATGTTGCTATGGATGTTTTGTATATGACGGGCAACGATCATGCACCGGAAGCAGCCGACCCGCTGGAATTAGCCGAAATCAAGCGGCGCTGGGAGCCATATATCAACCAGCTGCCAGACTATGCGTATCTCTGCAAAGACCTGCTGAACGGAAAAATGTAATCTATCAAACGAGGTGTCAGGAGCCATACGGTGCTTCTGACACCTTTTTTGTGGATTTTTGTGAATTTGATTAAAAAGTCCTTGACAATTTGTCTCTGGTAAAACGGCGAAGTCCATTCTGATTTCCTGCGGTGCGAGACTGGCTCCATTTGACATTAAGGAACTGCGTGACCTGATGGCATACGACGAGATGGAGCTGGATATGCTGGGAGATCAGCGCACGGCAATGTTCGTTATTATCTCCGATACAGATGATACCTTCAATTTTGTGGTGTCGATCCTGTACACACAGCTATTCAATTTGCTTTGTGATAAGGCGGACGATGAACACGGCGGCAGACTTCCGTACCATGTGCGGCTGCTCTTGGACGAGTTTGCAAACATCGGCCAGATTCCAAAGTTCGATAAGCTGATCGCTACCATCCGCAGCCGTGAGATTTCTGCTTCGATTATTCTCCAATCGCAAAGCCAGCTAAAGACCATTTACAAGGATGCCGCAGAAACCATCATTGGCAACTGCGACACGATGCTGTTCCTTGGCGGCAAGGAAAGCTCCACCCTCAAGGAAATTTCCGAAACGCTGGGCAAGGAAACCATCGACCTTTACAACACATCGGATACCCGTGGCAACAGCCCCTCTTTTGGTACGAACTACCAAAAGACCGGAAAAGAACTGATGAGCCGGGATGAGCTTGCAGTCATGGACGGCAGCAAGTGCATCCTGCAACTGCGAGGTGTCAGACCATTCCTGAGCGATAAGTTTGATATTACCAAACATAAGCGGTACAAGGAACTTTCGGATTTCGACAAGAAAAACGAGTTTGATGTAGAACGCTATCTGAAACACGAACTGCGGCTGCTCACCACGGAAGAATTTGACCTTTATGAAGTGGATGTGACCGAACAGGCACAAGGATAAGGAGGTACATATCAGCAGCAAGCGATACACCCGTCCACCCGTTCGGGCAGACCCTGAACAGGTGATCCGTATGACCGACACGAAATAACCACCATCTATCATGTGATTCCAAAAGGCCGACTTTATTGAAAATGAAAGGAGAAGCCAGAATCGCAGGAAGCGGGCAGCACCGGAGATGTGCCAGCCCGCGTTCCTTTTGGAATCGCAAATATTCATCAAATCTGCGGTCTGGCGAAAATAATATATGGAATTCTTTAATCAGTCTATTACCGTTCTGCAGACTCTCGTTGTGGCTATTGGCGCAGGTCTTGGCGTTTGGGGTGTTGTCAATCTGATGGAAGGATATGGCAACGACAATCCGGGTGCAAAGTCCCAGGGCATGAAGCAGTTCATGGCTAATTAAAGGGAACAAAAAGAAAGGGAATGCACAATCCAGACGGTATCAGCGGCAGGCTACAAGAATAAATTGTGATTTCACAAGATTGGTGTTATAATAAGAGAAAAGTTCCTGCCGGGGCAACCGCCCCGGTGGTATGGATAGAAAGGCAGGAAAACAATATGCACATCAGCTATAAACCACTCTGGCACACACTGTTAGAGCGTGATATGAGAAAAGAGGATTTAAGGCTTGCTGCTGGTATGACAACAAATATGATTGCCAACATGAGCAAAGAGGGAAAGCACATCAGCATGGATACATTAGCCCGTATCTGTGAAACTCTGAATTGTGAGATTACTGATGTGATTGAGTTAGTACCAGACGAGCCTGCTTCCACAGGAGGTAAGGAACATGAGCGAATTGAAACCAAGAATAACGGAAAACGGAATTGATTATATCCTTGTCGGAGATTACTACATTCCAGGCTTGAAACTGCCGGAGGAACACCGCCCTATCGGAAAGTACGGACGAATGCACCGGGAATATTTAAGAGAAGTCCACCCAGCCAGATTGAATACATTGATACTGACCGGAGAATTGTTGACATATCTTGCAGACCTGAATGAACAGGCACAAAAACGGTTAGACACTATCATGGAGCAGATGAAAGCTACCGAGGGCGTGACAGAGGAATTGAAGTGTACCCGACAAATGGAATGGGTGCAGCGTTGCAATAACATTCACAACAGGGCAGAAGAAATTGTTTTGTATGAGATGATTTATTCATAACGGGAGCAATTAAATCGGAGGTATATAAGATGATTGAAATTGTATTTGGTGAAAGTGCCTGTGGAAGTTTGAAAATTGCCCAAACTTACGGCAAGGGAAAGTATAGAGGAAGTGCTGTTTCAATATTTATGAGGCACGAAGAAGGGAGTGTTCCATCTTCAGATGAAATGAAAAAGGCACAGCTTCAAGCACAGGAACAAGAACGCATTGCTTGGGAGAATGCTATTCCATTGGGAGGCAAGAGCAGTGATGTTTATTGTTTTGATATGGTTCTTAGTGTGGGAGATATTTCTGATAATGGAATTGGCGAACAGCGGAAAAATATTTTCAAGAAAATGCTGTCTGTCTGCTTTGTAGAGGATTTAGATTATCAGGTTGAAGAAAAAATACAGAAAATTAAAACTACATTGACCTCAGTGATTGAACGATATGTAGCTGGGGAAGAAATTCGCATTTGGTATAGCTATAATCCAGATGAGCTTTGTGGTATGTATTGGCTTATGAAACAACTTCAACCATTAAACTGCCAGACAACAATTTATTTGGTTAAGTTACCTACATGGGAATATGGAAAAGAAAATACTATGACATCCAAAATAGCATGGGGCGAGGTGTCTCCTGGCGAATGGGGAAACTATATAACTCTACAAGAGAAAGCTAATCCTGTATTTCTTTCAGCTTGTACTATGAAATGGAATCAACTTCAAAATGAAAATGCACCTTTGCGTGCAATGTTAAATGGTAAATTGCAAAGCGTTTCAGAAGATATATATGATAGTTTCATTCTTCGTGAAATTGCGGAACAGCCAGAGCAATTCAAAATGGCTATTGTCATAGGTAATGTTTTAGGAAAATATCAACTTGGAATTAGTGATGTATGGATTTCCAATCGCATTGATAAAATGCTTGAAGATGGTGTGTTGGAAATTATACAGGACGCACCAAAGGGAGAAACAAATTATCGCCGAATATTAAGAAAACGAATGAAATAATAACCACAGCACAAACCGCTGCTACATGGAATCCAACAAACCATGCAACAGCGGTTTTCCTTTACCGTTTTTTCCTCTGGCTGATAGGCGTTCCCATTTTCTTTGATTTTTTGAGAATACGAATGAACCAGCGAAATTCTTCTTCTGACAGGTTTTTATAGTTGATACCAAGCTGCTTGCAGTAAAGGATAACCAGTTTTTCATCTCGACTGCCCTTGAAATTTTCGACCGCTTCCAGATTTTCTTTCAGTTCATCGGCAACGGTAGTTTGGGGCGCACTCTCGCTGTCCTTTTTGTGGAATTCCCGAATATCCCGGATAATCAGGTTGAGGTCATCCAGAACCATGTGACTGAAATACTCATCATCACTGATATGTGCGGCTTGCAGCACCTTCAAATGCGGGTCATCTTCGCCGGGGCGATACCGTTCAATAATTTCATGCCGGACGGTATCAACAAGGGAGTTGAGATTTTGGATTTGCATGGTGGCAATCCCGTCCACATAAATCTCAATGTCCGCAAGAAACTTGATAAAGTCCTTATGGGTGACAAGTTCGCAGAGCAGACGGTTGTTAATCCGACCGCTTTTCAGCAGTGCCACCATCTCATCGTTCAAATGCAGCTCCGTCAGTGGCGTGTTGATCTGCTCCCTGTTCTCTGTCCGGCACAGCAGATAATCGACGGAAACCCCATAGAAGTCTGCCAGCGTGATAAGGTTGCCATGATTGATTTCCTTATAATCCTCTTTTTCATAACTGCCAAGGGCTGATTTAGAAATGCCCGTCAGCTTTGATAGTTCTTCCAGATTTAAGCCTTTGTCTTTGCGGAGTTCCCAAAGGCGTTCCTGTATGCTTGTTGCAACTTTCATGGGCGCACGCTCCTTTCCGGTGGTTTTATTTCTGCCGTTTAACTGGATTATATCACACTTTCCGCAATCGTGGAAATTTCTGATTTTCCCCCTGATTCCTACTTTGTGGATATACGGCACAGGGCACAAAAATGTTCTATGATACAGGTAGTTCATCGATGGATTATTCCAATCGAATGACCAGCCTGTGTGGGATATGCTTCCCCGGCGATGTAGCGCCATGACTTTTGGCAGGGATATGGAGGAACCCTGACCGAAACGAGCGTACCAAAGGGAGCGATACGCCGCTGTGAGATTCAGGGGAGGAACGACACCG
>NZ_JAJEQL010000012.1:0-72758 GCF_020687345.1 Faecalibacterium butyricigenerans | reverse complement strand
GAGCTGTTGGGGCAGCGGCCAGCAGGATGCAAGCGACAGCGAAGCAGACGCTGGGTGCCGCAACCCGGCCTTGGCGCGGAGCGCCTGAGAGGTTGTACGAAGGACAGCCTTTCCGAAAGCCTCTCCCTCACTCAAACCTCTTCGCCGGTATCACGATAGCCCCGAACAGCGAGGCGATATACACCACCAGCACCGCGACCCACACCTGCCAGCCGGTAGCGCGCTCGAGCAGGACAGCCCCCGCCGTGCAGGGCGGCACCAGCACCAGCGACGCCATCGACCAGACCCGGAACGCCCGCAGGATATGCTTCCAGTTGCGGTTGTTGTAGTACACCCCCGGGATGTGGATGTGGAACGCACCCTGTGCAAAGTTGCAGATGCGGTTCTCGTCGTAGTAGCGGGGCAGGGTCTCGGCCATCCAGAACATGGCATATGCCCCGTAGACGACGCCGAAAACCACACCGATGATGAGCAGAGCCAGCGCTCCCTCGATGTCGGCCAGTCCCGCTGCCCAGACGGCCAGCGCTCCGGCAACGCCCAGCACGCAGCAGATGACATACACCGGCAGATACTTCCTCGTCCGCGCCTGACGGCGCTCCGGCGGCTCTGCCGAAAACGTCAGCGCCTTGCGGATAAGCTCCTCCGTCTCCTCGCGGGTGAAGCGCCGCTCCTCCTCTACCCTGCGGCCCTGCAAAAGCTCGGCCACCGTCGCGTTCAGCTGCTCGGCCAGCGGCACCAGCAGCGAGATGTCGGGTACGCTCTGCCCCCGCTCCCACTTGCTGACGGCCTTGTCGGACACATACAGCGTCGCGGCAAGCTCCTTCTGGGTCATCCCCTTTTCCCTGCGCAGCTGAGCCAGAAAGCGGCCAAATGCGGCTTTGTCCAGTTCGTACATATCTTCTGCCTCCTTGCGGGCGTCTGCCGCCCATTTCTGGTCTTATTGTACCGGGCCGCATCCTCCCGCGCAACCGACGGGCGGTAGAATCATCGCTCCTCCGTCTCTTTTGCAAAGAAAGAAACGCCGCACGGTCTCCCGCGCAGCGCTTCGTATCGTATCGCTTCCCGCCGCAGCCGCCCGAAAGGCCGAGCAACTCGGTAAAATAGCCTTTCAGGCTCGGACAGGCGGCCTGCTCGATCAGGCACGCCCGCCGGGACGGCGCGGGAGCGTCTTATATTCAGGCTTCGAAGACCTTCCTGACCGAAGGGCTGGCCTCGATGATGCGGACCAGCAGGACGCCCAGCACGGTGCAGCTGATCAGCTCGCCGATGCCCACGGAGATGCCGTTGGTGATGCAGGCCAGCCAGAGGGGGGCGCTGGAAGAGGGGTCCGGGAACATCACCGCGATCTCGATGCCGATGATGACGGCATTGAAGACCACCGGGGGCAGCGAGGCTGCGACAGCCAGACCCTTGAAGCGGATGTTCCGCAGCTTGTAGGTCACGAGGCAGGCCAGCAGGGTGGCCAGCGTGCCGAAGATGACGTCCACGATGGTGGATCCGAGCAGGTTTGCGAGGAAGCAGCCCAGCACCACGCCGAAGATGTACTCTGCGCCGAACACCGGCAGCAGGCAGAGGGCCTCGGCCACACGCACCTGCACCGCGCCGTAAGAGAACGGCTGCAGCGCCATGCAGAGCACGACGTAGAGGGCTGCGACCATGCCGCAGCGGGCCAGTTTACGGACAGAAAGATTCTGATTCTTCATACTATAACTCCAGCGGTTTGATTTTGACCGCGCAGGGACCGCCAGCCCCTGTGGGTTTGGCCCGGCATGGTTCGAGACACGCCGGGGAGCCTAAAATCCTAAGTTGCTCTTTGAGACACCGTGCCCGCAGGCACAACTCAAGTAATTATATCATAGTTTGAGCCGGGATGCAACGGCTGCACGAAAAAAGACTGCCGCACAGCAGCAGTCTTCCAGCGGGACTCAGCCCCGGGGCTTGCCCACATAGACCAGCGCAAGGGTGTCGGGGCCGGTGTTGGCCGAGACGACGCCGCCCAGATCAAAGGTGGTGAGGGGGGCTTTGCCGAACGCCCTGCGGCAGGCCTTTTCCAGCTCCACGGCCTGCGGGATGGAGGTGTGGCCGATCATATAGTCGAAGTCCTCCACCCCCTCGGTGCGCTTTTTGCACAGGTCGATCATGGCGGGTATGACCTTGTCGTCGCCGCGCACCTTGCTCTCCACCTTGGTCTTGCCGTCGATGAGGGTGATGATGGGGCGGATGCCCATCAGCTCGCCCATGACGGCGGCAGCGGCGGAGATGCGGCCGCTCTTCTTCATCTGCTTGAGGCTGTAGGGTCCAAGGATGACCTCCATCTTGTTCATCTGTGCCTCGAACTCGCCGATGACGTGGCGGAGCTCCGCGCCGTTCTGCAGCTTGCGGGCCATCTCGCAGACATACCAGCCGAACACCATCGAGTAGGTGTGGGGGTCCAGCAGGTGGATGTTCAGGTGGTGCTCCGGGCGCTCCTCCCGCAGCATCCCCTGCGCCATGACGGCGTTGTTGTAGGTGGAGGAGCCGGAGCGGTTGATGGGCACATGGATGACGTCGGTGTAGCCCTCGTCCACATACTGGCAGTACTTCTCACAGAACTGGATGGGGGTGATGGCAGCCGTGGAGGGGATGCCCTTAGCGGCCCGCATCTTGTCGTAGAACTCCTCGGGGGTGTATTTCTCGCGCTCCACAATATCCTCGTCGTCCAGCAGGATATGGAAGCCCATGATGTCGATGCCGTATTTTTCGGCCAGCTCCTGCGGGATGTCGCAGGAGGAGTCGGTCAGAATCGCAATTTTGCTCATAGTATCCCTCATTTCCATTCATAATCTCGCAGATGGCCGTGGTCCAGCAGCTCCGGAAAATCCCACTGGCGCAGCACCTCGTACACACCCACAGCGACGCTGTTGGACAGGTTCAGGCTGCGGCAGGTGTCCCGCATGGGCATCCGGATGCAGTGCTCCTGATTGGCTGCCAGCAGCGCTTCCGGCAGCCCGGCGTCCTCCCGGCCAAACACGAGGTAGGCCCCGTCCGGGTAGGCGACGTCGGTGTAGCGCTGGGGCGCTTTGGTCGTAAAGTAGTAGAACGGCCCGGCGTTCCGGGCGAAGAAGTCGTCCAGACCATCATAATAGCTGATGTCCAGATAGTGCCAGTAGTCCAGCCCGGCGTGCTTGAGCTTCCGGTCGTCGATGGCAAAGCCCATCGGCCCCACCAGATGGAGGCGGCAGGCCGTGCAGGCGCAGGTGCGGGCCACGTTGCCGGTGTTCTGCGGGATGCGCGGCTCCACCAGCACGATGTTCAGGGTCGGTTTTTTGCTCATATCCGCCGCCTCACTCTTCCCGCAGCGGGCACAGCCGGGGCAGCAGAGGCTCGAACCAGACGCCGAAGCGGGTGTCCTGGTCATAGGGCGTCTTCTGGATGGCCAGCGCCACAAATTCCGCTGCATTGTCTGCCGCCGCGCTCAGGGCGTTGCCCTGAATCAGCGAGCCGATGAGCACCGCGCCGTAGAGGTCGCCCGTGCCGGGGAAATTGCGGGCGATGTGCAGCTTTTTGACCACGAAGCGTTCGCGGCCCGCACCGGCGCAGGCAATGTACTTGTCCAGCTGTAAGCCCGTGACCACCACGTTAGGGGCCAGCGCCGCCGCCAGCTCGTCGGCCAGCGCCTGTGCGCCCGCCTCGTCCAGCGGGTCGGGCAGGGGCTTTTCCAGCAGCAGCCCGGCCTCGGTGGCGTTGGGCAGGATAAGGTCGGCCCGGCGGCAGAGCTGCCGCATCCGGTCGATGAAGGCCGGGGTGACGGTGGTGTAGGCCCTGCCGTTATCCCCCATCACGGGGTCTACCACCTTGTAGGCCGAGGGCCAGAGGTCGAAGGCTTTCTCGGCCAGCGCGGCCTGCGCCTCGCCCCCGAGGTAGCCGGTGTAAATGCAGTCAAAGCTCAGCCCCAGCTCCCGGTAGTGCTCCAGCGCGGCCTCCCCGTAGGCGCAGCCGTCCAGACGAGCCGGAGCGCCAAAGCCGCCGGTGTGGGTGGAGAGCATCACCGTGGGCAGGGCCACCGGCTGGATGCCCATGACGCTGAGCACCGGCAGGATGACCGCCAGACTACAGCGCCCCACGCCGGAAAGGTCGTGGATACAGAGAACTTTTTTCGGTTCTGTTATCTTCAGCAAAAAAGAAACCTCCTTCGCAGGATATGCCTTTTCCCATAAGCCGGGCCAGCCCACAGCCAGCCCAGTTTATCAGAATATGATACAGTATACCACATTTTCCTGCACAAAAAAAGCGTATAGTGAATCCTTTGGTGGAAATACTAGCCTCACCGCCCAAAATTTCCGATTCGAAAGGAGTTTCTCCCATGAAAAACGAACACGCAAGCTCCACCGCCCCGCTCCTGCTCGGCATGGCCGCCGGGGCCGCACTGGGTGCTGCCGGCGTCATGGCCACCAACACCAGCCAGCGCCAGATGCGCCGCACCGCCCGCAAGCTGGCGAAGGGCGCCGAGCACGCCGTGAGCCAGCTGGACAAGATGGTGGATGATTTCGTCGAGCGCCGGATGGACGGCTGACCGGGCCGATACAACAGCACCCCGGCTTTCCCTTTTTAAGGGAGGCCGGGGTGCTGCTGTCTGTCGGGGCAGAAGGCTTTGCGCCGTACCGCCGATTTTATTTCAGGTATGCTTCCGCGCTCTTGGAGATCTCTGCCTCCACCTTCTCGGCGGCTTCCTTATTATGATGGAAACCCACCTCAGAGATTTAGAAACAGCATTCCAAGCACCACGCCGCCCACCATAAGCGCGGCAATGGCCAAGTCGTACCAGTGCACCCGGGGCACTGTATAGTAGGTACGCGGTGCCTCCCCGCAGAAGCCCTTGGACTCCATGGCCATGGCGATGGACTCCGACCATCGGACGCTGTTGACCAGCATCGTGAAGACCGGCTTCATGGAGAGCGGCCCCATTTTCAGACCACGCACCGCAAAAGCTGTGCGCACCTGCGCATACTCCCGTGCCATTCCCGGCATCAGGTGGAACGCCGCCAAGATGCCATAGGCAAACTTAGGCGGGAGGTGGCACTGGTGGAGCAGGCTCGCAATAAAGAAATCGCCCTCGGTGGAAAGCGCGAACAGGATGCCCAGCCCCGCATAGGCCAGCAGACGGGTCGCCAGCTGCAGCGCCGTATACAGGTTCTGGGACATTGCCGCACGCACGCTGTAAGGCATGGCCGACAGACTGCTCATATCTACGATCTGCGTGCTGCCGCCCCGGGCATAGTAAAGGCCCATTACAAACAAGCCAAATGCCGCGACGCAGGCAGGAAGCAGGATGACACCGATCTTTTTCAGGCTTACCCGGGAGCAGAACACCAACAGCAACAGGCAGACGGCCAGTACCAGCAGGTTCAGGCTGACCAGATACTCGAATGAGAGCAGAATGACACAGACCAGCACCGTAAATGCTTTTACGGTAGGATTCCAGCGTTCCAGCATTTACAGCACCTCCCCGGCGGTTTTTTCCACCAGCATGGTGTCTTCCAGCCGGTAGATTTTATCGGCCCAAGCCGCAGCCAGCTCGGTATCGTGGGTGATGAAGATTACCGTCAGTCCCTCCTGCTCCACTTTCTCCCGCAGATGCTCCATGATCGCGTTCACCGAGCGGGAATCCTGACCATAGGTAGGTTCATCCAGTAAGAGCAGCTCCTGTCCGCCTGCCAACACCGAGAGGACAGCCAGCCGCCGCTGCTGGCCCTGACTGAGCATATAGGGCGAATAGCGCCGCTGCCGTTTCAGGCCGTAGCGGTCCAGCAATTCCTCGGCACGCTGGCGGCAGGCTTCGTCAGAGAGGCCCGGCTCCCAGAGTCGCAGCCCCACACAGACCTCGTCCTCCACATTCTGGGTGACGAATTGGTTCGCAGGGTTCTGGAAAACGATGCCAATATGGCGATACAGCTCTTTAAGCTTCATTTTTTCAATGTCCCGCCCCTGAAACAAGATCTGTCCCGTGTAGGGGTGCTGCCTGAGCACCGAGAGAAACGTGGTGGTCTTTCCGGTGCCACTGGGGCCAAGAACAGCGGTCATACAGCCCGCCGGGAAATCCGCATCCGTATTCTGCACCAAAAAGGGAGCATCGTACACCGGTCGGCCCCACTTGCGCCGGGTGGGCAGCCCCTTGCGGATGCTGACTCCCCGGAACTGCAGCAGCGGTTTGCCCTCTGCCGGGCGGGCCACAGTCCGTTCCGACCGGGAACCCGGGTAAAACAGGCCAAGCCGCTCAAAATCCGCGCGGTGCTCCGGCAGATTCTTGCAGTTGATGCTCCGGGCGGCCACTCTGCCGCCCTCTTCCAGCAGGATGATCTCATCCGCAGCCTCCAGCCAGAGGTCTGCCCTATGGTCGATGGCCAGAATGGTCCGGCCGGAGGCTTTCATTCTGAGCAGCATCTCCAGCAGCTGGATCGCCGCCTCGTGGTCCAGATTTGCAAAGCTTTCGTCCAGCAGGATGCAGCGGCTCTCCATGACATAGAGGCAGGAGAGAGCCGCTTTCTGTTTTTCGCCGCCGGACAGGGTCGAAAGGGGCTGATCCAGCAGCGGCGCGATGCCAAGCTCTGCGGCGGCCTGTTCGATTCGTTCATCCATCTTCCCGGCAGGGATACAGATGTTTTCCAGACAGAAGCGCATCTCCTCCCGCAGGGTATTCATGCAGAACTGCAAGTCGGGATTCTGGAACAGCACCGTCAGGTAGGCGGCGCGCTTCTGGGGGTCCAGCGTCTTTAGATCCTGCCCGTACAGCCGGATGATGCCGCTTTCCAAAAAGCCGCCGTTCTCAGGGTAGAGTCCTGCGGCCACCGCAGCCAGCGTGCTTTTTCCGCAGCCGCTGCCGCCCATCAGGACCGTAAGCGTCCCAGCCGGAATGGTCAGGCTGGTATGATCCAGAATGTTGCGCCTGCCTTTTTCCTGATAGCGGAACACGACATCTTCCAGCTCCAGCGCGAGATCAGCCGACATTCCTTAGTCCTCCAGATCCATGTCCTGCCCCTGTGCCACAGCATAGCCCTTCAGGACACCTGCCTTGACGAGGCCATCGGCCAGCATCGGGGTGATGAAGCCATCAAAGACGATGGCGCTGATGATCCGCACCACCAGCATGATGGCCAGCACGGGAACCGCGATCTTGCTGTAGCCGCTGATGAACAGGTTGTAGATCAGGGTGAGGACAGAGCAGATGACTGCGCCTTGGATCATGGTCAACCGGTCAAACTTTTTGTAGCGTTTCAGCGCAATGATAAGCTCAAAGCCAAGGCCCTGCACCAGACCGGACAGGATGATGATGGGTCCGAAATAGTTGCCGTACAGGCATTCCAGCACAGCCGCCAGCAGCTCCGCGATGAGGCCGGTGCCGGGCTTGCGCATGACATAGATACCGAATGCGCCTGCCATGAAGTAGATGCCATAGAACGGCTCATAGCCCAGAGAGGCCATGCCGAACGGGGTCAGCATCCCGTACAGGACGCCGCCGATGTAGGTGCAGCCAAGGTAGACCACGCCAAACAACACGGCGCTGATGGCGATCAACAGAACATCTTTCAGTTTCCAATTCTTCGTATTCATTTTAGTTTTCCTCCGTCGGGCTGTTGCAGTTCATGGTAAAGTGCAGGACATAGTGGTGGACTGCCGGGGCATTCTCCATCCGCTCACACACATGGGTCAGGTAGGTGAACACATCCTGCACGTCGCCGTCAATGCGGGTAGCGTAGTGAATGGTCTTGGGGTTCAGGCCCTCCTCCTGTGCCATATACCACACCTTGGCGATCTCGTCGATATACTGGGCATCGCCCAGCGGATACAGAGCCAGCTTGCAGTGGACCGGGAAGTGGATGTCCTTCACCAGCTCTGCATTGGGGGCTTCGCCCTCACGATTCAGTACTGTATCCCCGGACACGTCCCCCGGGCAGCCCTTGGAGAACTGTCCTTCCAGCGCCATGTGGACGCCGGGGCGGTAAGCGTTCAGGAACAGGGCCTGTACAGCGTCTGCCACATAGGGCAGCTTGCCGCGGTAGACCGTCGAAAGGGCATCCGTCTCGCTCCACACGGCGGAGGTGTCCGTCTTTTCCAGCGCGCCCAGAATGATCTCGATGTATTTATCCGACATCGGGTACAGGGTAAAGCGGCAGCCTGCAATGGGCAGTTCCGTGCCACGGCCTGCCCAGGGCAGGTCCGGACGGTTGCAGCCGGTACAGCAGTTTTCAGTTTTCATAGTCTTTCCTTCTTTTTTGTTTGTGCAAAATAAAAGGGATGCTTTTCGTCCGGAAAGCATCCCCCTTGCCAGCGAGTCAAACGGCCCACTGTATCAAGCAGCAGAAATGCATTTCCTACGCCGGTATTATCCGGATCAGGTGCAGGGAGTCGGGTGTGAACCCTCTCAGCATAAGGCCCCTCCAGCATTCTGATGATTCTCTTTTTATTGCCACTGCATAGCATACCGCAGCCGTGCAGAAATGTCAAATATTTGTTGCACTTTGGTGAAGGGTGGCGGCTTCCACTGTGATCATGGAGACGTTCATGGGCTTCTGGCGATGTCTATCGATTCACGAAATTCAGCGCCAGCACAAGCACCAGCATGTGCACAGGGTAAAAGGCATAGCAGGCATACTGGAATGGTTTGCTGTGGCAGCCCTGCCGCCCGCGATACAGCCAGATGGGCACCAGCGCCAGCAGCGCAAACCCCTGCTGGCAAAGCTCAAACTCCATGCCGAACAGCCGGATGGGGTACATCAACCCGCCCAGAAGCTCCACATTGATCCAGTACAGGGTCAACGCCTGTCCCAGCAGGCACCACCATTTCCGGCCCCGGAAGAGGTAGAAGGCGAACACAGTCAGCACGCCAGCGCCGTAGTAATCCGTCATACCCAGTGTTCCCAGCAGCGCTCCTGCTGCCACTACTACGGCACACACCGGCAGTGAGACCCAGAGCTTTTGCTTTTTGCGCACCGTTTCCATCAGATGCACACCCAAAAGCCCCAGCAGCAGCGTCCAGATCACGTTCTGGTGCACCGGGTAGAACCATGTCCCGCCATACATCAGGTCAAAGGGCACTTCCGAAAGCAGTGCAAACAGCAGCAGCCGCAGGGCATAACGCTTCAGGTTTCGGGTGTAAAAGTAGCCTTCTACCGCCATAAACGCAAAGATGGGAAACGCCAGCCGCCCGGCACAGGTCAGCCAGTCCTGCGCCGGCAGAAGGGTCGCCCAGAGGTGATCCATCAGCATCAGTGCCATGGCAATGATATGAAGTGCTGCTGCGCTAAGCTCAAAGCGGCTGACAGCAGAGGGTCTGCGGCTGTATGTCTGCATTCTGTTTTCCTCTTTCTCTTGTCGGGATTCTGTCTCTTATCGTGTTTCCGTGCACAGCTCCTTCCAGCGCTGCGCCGGGATCACCGGCTCGGTGACAAACGCCTCCGGGGCAGGGGCAAGGATGTGCCGCGTCACTCGAAAAAGCTCGTTCGCGTCGCACAAGATGCACGCCGCGTCGCCAAATTTTGTGTTTTTCGCTGCGCCACAGTCCAGATACGCCTGCTCCAGCTTGACGAAATCCTCCGAGATGTGGGGCTGCTGCGCATTGTAGTGGCGGCGCATATAAACGGTGTGCTCTGCCCCGGCTTCATCCACCACAGTGAGCTGCAAGGGCTTGTCGGTAAGCCGGTTGGGGACGTTCAGCACCTCCTCCACGCTGTGAAGGAAGGTGTTCCGGGCATGGCTGACGCCCAGCAGCAGGATCTTTCCACCGACCGCCCGCAGACGGTCGTAGCAGCCACCGGGGGTGCAGGGGGTGTTGTTTTCCAGTTCCCCTGCCAGATATTCTGCTGCGCCCCTGCCGCAGGCCGCGATGCTGTGCGTAGGATGAAGAGAACGCACTACCCCGGGCCGCTGCCGGAACAGTTCCGGCAGGATGCCCACGCAGCAGGGACTGCGGCGGACATCGAACACCGGGTGGTCCTGATCGATGGACTGCCATGTGTGGGTGGGCAGCAACAGCAGACCCTCCGCAAAGAACTCCATCAGCGCGTCCAGAACCGTGTCTGCACCGCCCTCGACAGCACCAATGGACTTCATGGAGGAGTGGATGAGAATGGTCTCAGTGCCAGTCAGCCCCATGGCAGCAAGATCCTGCTGGAGGGTCTGTTTTGTGTATGTCATGCGGTTTCTCCTTTTTCACATCGCGGTTTTTCAAAAATAGTACCCGATCAGAGCGTCATCGCTCTCACCCGATTCACAGGATGTACTCCATCTGCCGTTCCTTTGTTTTCATGCCCATCTTTTCGTAGAAGTGCTCTGCCGGGGTGTTTCCTGCCCAGACGTTCAGGGTCACTTCATAGCAGCCCAGTTCTTTTGCCTGCTGCTTCACATATTCAAACAGACTTTCTCCGATGTGCTGCCCCCGTGCCTGCCGGTCAACGCAAAGGTCATCAATAAACAACGACTTGAAGGGCACCATGTTGGTGGAAAAAGGCTGCTCCTGCATCTGACAGAAGGCATAGCCTCTGCACACATCATCCTCGTCTACGGCAACGTAGATGGGTTTCTCCTCCTGCTTCAGAAGCTCTTCCAGTTCACAGACGGTGTATTTGGTGGTGTCGGGAATAAAAATATCCGGGCGGATCTCTGCATGGATCTGCAATACCTGCCCCAGCAGGGCAAGGAGTCTTGGAATATCTTTTTCCTCTGCTTTCCGAATCTTCATTTCACTTTTCCTCAAAGCTTTTTCAAAGCTGCCCGTTTTCCGCGGTGGTTCCTATGTCGGCATCCACCGGCAGCTTATCCTCAAACATTCTCTTTATCAGACTGGAATTGGAACAGGTTCAGCCCGGTAACAGGGTCATACGCACGGTCTACCGTTCCGTCCAGAACATCGACCACCATCTCGCAGGTGGCGCTGACCACTGCCCGGTTCAGATGTCCGCCGAACACCTCGCCCTTGTCGTTCCCGGCGCTCATATGCAGGTGGGTGTAAAATTCACCGTTCATGGTGTTGATGGTGCCGGTCAGAGAAACGATCTCAAAGCTGCCGCTGAAGGTGTTGGCGTAGTATCTCTTTTCCGCCACATTGTACACGCCCACCGTAAAGCTGTTGGTAGCCCCTAGTGCCTGAACGGCGGCGAGGCGGATGTTTTCCTTCAGCGCAAGCTCCTTTACTTTTTCAAGGATTTCCTCGTCCTTATCGATGCGGACAATGATCTTACTGCCAAAGCGTTTCCAGAATGTTATAGAAGCCAATCAAGTTTGCTTCCACATAGGCATCAGGGTTCGTAATGGAATAGCGGACACCCGCCTGCGCACCGAGGTTCACTACGATTTCCGGCTTATACTGCTCAAAGATAGATTCGATCACAGCCTTGTCTGCCAGATTACCTTTTACGAAGCTGAAATTGTCAAACTGCTCCAATTCGTTCAAACGTGCTTCCTTCAGGCGCACATCATAATAGTGGTTCATGTTGTCCAGACCCACAACCTTGACACCCTCCACCGTGGAGAGCAGTCTCTTTGCAAGGTTAGAACCGATAAAACCAGCTACACCCGTGATAAAAACACTCTTGTTTCTCAGATTGATTTTCGTTTTATTTCCGTCATTCATGTACATTCTGCACTCCTCACTTTTTCTATATAAACAGCAACAAACCCACGGCGGATCGCACAAAGGCAATCCACCGTAGGCTTGAACTCTCCTGCAATCTTTATTTGCTGCTCCTTTTTGTGGGTCAAAACAGAGCTTCCAAAAGCCACCTACATATAACCCTCAGGATTTCCCGCTTCTTGCAGTTTTTCAACAAATAAAACATTTGAAGGACAACTCAAGCCGTCAAAACCATTTAGTTATCGTAGGTTTTCTTGGTTGACCCTATGCGGTTGTCAAGCAAGGAACAAAAAAATTTACAAAAAAATAAGCCCTACAAGGGTTTCAGTCGGTTCCGAACCGATCTGAGCCTTGTAGGGCTTACTTGCGCTCTATACGTTCTTTTCTTGATTATGATTATGCTCCATGGGCATCCATTCTGTTACGCGGCGGATTAACTCTTCTAAATTTAACCGCCCGCTCAGGTGTGGTTTCAGGGCAATCCGCATCAAACGTGATTGGCATTTTCTTTGCCGCTTCCAGTTCTGCGAGTTCTTCTTTTGTAAATGCAAGTTCCTGTTTCAGTTCCATAGACATTTCACTCGTTTTTACCATAATAAAGCCCCCTTTCAAATTCGGTAGCCATTCGTGCCGAAATCAATCTTGTCACATCTGTTTTTGTACCGCTTTCTTCAATTCTTACTCGTTCAGTATATACAACAAATAGTATTTCATTCACCTTTCCGATGAACTGGTCTATATTGCCAATCAATGCACCCTCTGCTTTTTGAGAAATCCGTCCAGCAGAAGTATCGCCTATGGTGTTATATCGATCTTCGTCATAGCTATGATCCTCATCATAAAACTCGATTCGGTCATAGTCAAAGAAGATACGCGCTGCACTCTTAAATGAAATTCCGTGTTTTTTAATATTTATCTGATTTTTATTATCATCGTATTCAAAGGCCATTCCTCCCAGTGAGAAACTAACCATCCTGTTATCTCCCATCGGCCTCACCGCCTCTCTCCGAGCTTCATAATCTCCCTATTATGCTTTCATCTTACCATAAAACGCCTTGCATATCAAGCTGGCAGATGTAAACTTTTCAACATAGATTTGTCCATATTGCTCTTTCTTGGCATCATGCCGTCCTTTAAATCGATGACTTTTTTCTGCTGGCAATCCCTTTGCCTCTCATTGTCTTCACTTCTTCTTCAAGGTAATAGTCACCATGATAGAATTTAGAAACATCCATATCAAGAGCTTCAATTACTCGACATGCCAAGCCAAAAGAAGAAGTCAAAATGTTTCTTTCCCCAGATTCCAGCCTTTGATATTGACGTAATGTTATTTTTGCGCGATTAGCAACCTCTTGTTGCGTCAGCCTTAATATTTGTCGTTTTTCCGATAAGACAGCCGCTGCCGTTGGAATTATCGTTTGAAAGCCATCTAAAATTCCGGCACTCATAGTATTAGCTCCCTTCATCACGTCCATTTGGACGTATTATACGACCAAATGGACGTGATGTCAAGTTGTACACTTTTGAGGCGAGAGGGCACTTTGTTCATCTTTTTCAAGCGAAATGATAACTGCATTTTTCTCGGCATCATACCGTCCTTTAAACTGATGGTCTTTTCCTGCCGCCAGGCCATTTGCTTCCAGCAACACCTGAATGAACTGTATTCCGTTAATCATCATCCGACACTGCCCATCGGTCAGTAGCTTGTCCGGGACCTTAAAGGACATGGGATGCTCCGCAGCACACGGCGTGATTGCAATAGACTTCCGATCTTTCCTCTGCAAAACGCAGATATAGGCCGGACTTCCAAGAATACGGATAACATCTTTCCCAACGTTCAATCTCCGGCTTTCCGCCGGAATTGTCACTCGCAGGTTCATAACTCGCCCAGAATTCATGTCGGCATTCCTCTTTCAGCAATCTCATTGCCCGATTGTTGTACGTTTTCAAGCTGTCCCGGTAAATCTGGCAAAGGTATATTTTCAGATTCTTCACGTTGCGGAATCGGTATTGAAGTAGTGCCTGCTTCTCGTTCGGGCTCATCCAATACAGTAGAACCCTGATACCCAAACTCCAGTTTTCCGTTTCTGCAATCTTTTTGGTGTAATATAGAGTCTGGTTTGTTCTGTATCAAATTTAGGTTCGGCGTCCGGCTGTTGTTTTTCAAAAAGCTGTGGCCTGCATTCCAGCCATCGAAAGCCCTTGTCGGCGGAAATGGAAAAACGGATGTCTTCTGCCGTAGGCGCAAGACTGTTTTTGATTTGATGTACGATTCTTATATCAGGATTCTCTGTATCTCGCTCCACCTGCAGGACGCTTCGTGCTGCTGCCACAACATCAATGCTGCCAAGGCTTCGGTACAGCCCTTTGGAGCCTTCTTTTTTGTTGAGGTGTCCAATCAGAACGATAGCGCAGTCGTAACCAGCAGCCCACATTCCAAGGCGGCGCATGAGTTTCCGCGCTCTGCCTGCGATTTGCAAATCCGAATCGCTGCCAAGATAAGCCTGAATCGGATCAATCACGACCAATCGAGGCCGAAATTCAATGATTGCCTGACGGATACGCTCATCGTCCAATGTGAGGCCGTTATAAACTTCTTCATTGATGAAAGCAATCTTCCTGCAGTCTGCTCCGCAGCGTTCCAGACGGGGCTTTATCGTATCCGAAACGCCATCCTCGGAGCACTGATAAATCACTTTTTGCGGCGCACCAATTTTGCATCCGTCCGGGGTCTTACCTCCTGTTGAAAGTTCCGCAATCAGATTTATCATCATGGTAGATTTTCCATCTCCAGGATCACCCTGTAGCAGTGTAATTTTCCCGATTGCAATAAAGGGATACCACAGCCACCGTACATCCGTTGACTGAACTTCGCTATACAGTGTCAGCAACCGTTCCATTTCGTTTGTCTTCCACAACCTCTGCGCACTCCGGAATATCCGAAACCAAACAGCAGTTGCCGTAGCTCATTGCTTCCAGTAGACTTAGCGGCATTCCTTCCAGATCAGACGGCAGCGTGTAGATGTAAGCATTGCTGTATAGTTCATCCAACATTGCTCCCTGCACAAACCCGGTAAAGAGAATCCGATCGTCCCCCTTCGCCAGTTCTTTCAATTCCTCCATAAAGGAATCCGTATCACTGGAGCCGCCTGCGATAACCAGCTTTTTATCCGTCTTGACATTCTTGAAGGCCTCAACCAGATATCGAATCCCCTTTTCCGGCACCAGACGACCGAGGAACAATATGTATGAGTCTTTTTTCAGCCCGAACTTCTCCGTAATCAGATTTGCTTCCCGAATCTGCGGCCTATTCACGCCATTGGGGATAAAGTGCGTTTCTCTTCCATAAGTTTCCTTAAAATAGTCCTGCACTCCTTTGCTCAGAACAATGACCTCGTCCGCATATTTCGCAGCATTTTTTTCGCCTTGGTGGATAAACTTAGAACCAAGTCCTGATTGCCATTTCTCGCGCTGCCAATCAATGCCATGGACGGTAACTACAACTCTTTTCCCAAACATCTTCGGCAGCCATGCAAAGAACGCCGGCCCTTCGGCATGGATGTGCACCACATCGTATTTTCCAAATGCACTATAAAGTGCCGCAAATGCGGAGGAGCTGACTGCCGCAAGTCCCCCTGATGTCAAGATAGGGACAAAAAATTTCTCAAAAAAGCAAAAAAATAAGCCCCACAAGGCTTTTCTGACAATTCTTTGAATCATCAGAGCCTTGTAGGGCTATCCGTTATCTTATACTATTTTGTTTTCACACTGCCTGTAATGGGGTGTTCTCCATTGTTTCCTTAAACTGCTCAACTGTCATTTTCGCTTTTGCCGCAGCACGCTCCAGCGGTAAATCACCCTCTCGAACAAGCTGAACCAGCATCCGAATCTCGCCAATTCCGATGCCTTCGATTCTGCCTTCCTGACGGCCTTCTTCACGACCTTCGGCTCTTACGCCTTGACTAAGATTGCACACTTCAAGCACCTCTCTTTCCAGTTCTTCGCTCATTGCAACGCCAAACTCTTCTTCCAGAATCTTCTTTTTCTCAGAACCTGATCTTGTGGAAGATAACAGCACTTCCATAAATTTCAGGATTCCCTTATGATTCTCTGTCCCTGGCTTGCCTAAACAAATCATTACGACACTCATCAAATCGTAGTTTTCGGTTTCTTCCTGCGCTTCTCCAATCAACTGTTCCGGTTTAATGGAGTACCGGGTAAGCGTGTTTTCAAAACCATCTGACGGCTGGGTACAAATCCAAATCGAATAGACCTTACGAATTTTCCCGTATTCGGATTTTGTAAAAATCGGGCCGTGCTGTGCAGAAATCATTCTGCTACAATAATAGATTGCCCGTTTCGTCAATGGGTATCCCGGCTTGAATTTTGTCTGTGCTTCCACATTGATAATCAGACGAATGACTTCTTCCTGTTCTGTGCTGTCCGCAGATTTCGGTGCGATTGCGTCAAAGCGAACATCGTAGAACAATGTTCCCTCGGTCAGCGTAGAATCCTCGTTGTTACTGCCCTTGATTACATCTGTTGACTTTTTGGGTCTGTTCGTATCATCGACATGAACACCAACAGAACCAACCTCCGGGGTTCCCTCGATGTATTTCGCAACAATATCATCTACGGTGCAATCGCTGTATTCATTCACACAGCCTTTCATGATCTGTGCCAGAATCTGTTTGTTTGCCAACAGCTTTTTCGCTGTTCTGTCATATCTCGAATCATACTCTGTCTGATCTATCGTGTGGGCAAGCTGATTTTCCATCGGCATTCACTTCCTCGCAGTAGATTCAACAAGAGCGTAAACTCTCCTATTGTGTTTCCATCTTACCATAATTCACCGCCCACATCAAGCGACTAACTGTAAACTTTTCTTGCGTGGAGTTGTCCATATTATTGCATTCTTCGCCACTGTTATATCATGGACAACTAATTATTCTAGAACCAACTGATGTAAGATTCACATTTTCAGTCAGCACTCTCCCGTTTTCTATCTGCATCGCATCCGTTATCTTAAACGAAACAAGCCGCTGCTGTGGAAAAGCTCTTCCGAGCAGCCGATAGGACATTTTCTTATCCCACCCAGAATCCCCGTAAATCATGCGAACCAATGCCATACACTTGATTTCACCGCTATTGGATTCATCCGGCTTTCCCACACGATGCGCTCCTGATTCTTCTGCTCCACACGCCTGTACAGCTATCTGTTTCATTTTGCGATTATACAGAAACCGATAGTGTGACGGCCATTCTAACGCTTCCAGCGTTTTTCTGAAGACCGTGATTCGTCCCTCTTCCTCGCAGAAACTCATGCCAAGTCCTGCCTGTTGCTCCGTTTTCTGTTCTGTTTTCTGCATACTGCTCACCTCCCGCAAATGGACAGACTATTCCCTTGTGCAACCGACAATTAGTCCTTTCCAGCTTCAGGAACGATCTTTCCTGTCAGAATCCCCATTGACACATACCCATCCATTTGCTGGACTTCAGATTCTTTTCGGTGTTCTTCCACAGGCACGCCAAAAGTTCCCACAATATCATCTGGGTAGAATCCTTTGCGGCTATCCACAGGTTTTGTTGCTGCAACATTATCCTGCGAATCTGCTGCATTCTTTTTTCTTCTCTGTCCTTCATGGAAAATTTCTGGCACAAGAAGATCAAAAACATACAAAGTTTCACCCTCAAATGTAATCCTGTACCCTAACATTTTATATCGGCACTCGCTGTCCCATCCCATTTCCTGATAAACTAAAGTCGCAAATGGCTTGCAGGACATCTTCCGGCTTTTGCGCTTATCCGGTTTTGCCACGCACCAACGCAGAGCGTCCTTGTCATTTTCATCACACCCACGAACAACGATACGCTTCAAATCATTGTTGAACATGACATGAACGTAGACCACATCCTCCAGCCCTGTGATACAGGCTGTATTGAATGTGATACTATCTTTACGAATCACGATTGCCGGGTCACGCAGATGGGCGAACAGTTCCTTTCGCACGACCTGGTAGCCATCATACGAAAAGGCACTTTCCAGTTCTTCCGCCCGTGCGTCTCTATCATCCTGCACAATCTGCTCCTCTGGCGGCATGATTGTTGTATTTTCTTCATTCATCTATATCAGTCCATCCTTCCATTATCTTCTCCGCTTCATGAAGCAGTTTATTTAGACTTTCTGCCGTAAATGTGTTCATTTCCTCTATCTCCGACGCAGGACGAAATACATCCCAGTTTCCTGCATAATTCTCCTGCCGTAAGATACCCACCTGCGCAATACTTGTAATCGGCTGTCCAAATGTTCCAGCCCACTCTGGTGGGAAAATGTAAATCTTCTTTTTGACCGTTTCGCCCTCATCTTCTTCGGCGCTTTCCTTTGGAGGCAGAACGATTTCTTCCACTTTAATCATTTCCGGCTCATCAAAGGCAAACAGCATCATTTTGTTATCACCCTGCTCCAAAAACTGACCACGGAACCGATAACGCAAATCCTCATCCCACTCCATGATGTCAAATAAAGCCTTTGCAAGTCCACGACATCCCAGAGTGCTGGCGCACCAGCGTCCCTCTTTCAGTCTGCCCCAACGTATAGCGTTTGGATTATTCTTGTCACAAGGGCGAATGGCAATGCAGCGGTCAACAGAATTTAACAGCAGCTCCACATATTCCACATTTTCAAACTTTTTTAAGCAAGCTGTGTTAAATCGCAATCGTCCATTAGAAATCGTCATGGCCGGATTCTGCATGGTAGAAAAATACTGCGCCCTGACTACTTCATAGCCCGTCAGATCAAGACGCTTTTTCACATCCGCAGTAACAGCAGCATCCGGTTCTTTCATCACGCTTTCAGAGGCTTCCCGGTATTCTTCTGCCGAAAAGCCTGTCCAATCCTTATCAAAAGGCACATATCCTCGCAAAATCCCATCTTCAACCACGCTTAACACGGGCAAGGGTCTGTTTTTCTTTGAATAATTGCGGGATGCCCGCAGATGATTGGCTGCATTGAAAACTTCTCTGGAAACAATGGCTTCATGGTGATTTTTCTGCCTGTACTGTGTTCGGTCATTATTGTTTTTCTTTGATTTATGTGTCAAAAAGTTCGGTGTAAAGGTCTTTCTTGCCAGTACATCACCACAATGGCGCTCATTTGCCAGAACACCTGCAAGTGTACCGGGATTCCACTCCACACGCCCCAGCTTCGTCTTACGGCTATACTCCATCAAAAGGGTTGCAATTTCCGTAAGCGAATATCCATTCAGGTACAGGTAGTAAATCACCTTTACTGTCTGCGCTTCCTCCGGGTTAATTACAAGGTTGCCTTCCTCGTCTTTATCGTATCCAAGCAATGCAGGGGTCAGGAACAAGCCACGGCTGAACCGCCGATCAATCGACCAGTTCATAATGATGGATTTGGAATGCGATTCTTCCTCTGCCACAGATGCCAGAATCGTCAGAATCATGCGTCCATTGCTGTCCAGCGTATAGATATTGTCTGCTTCAAATTTCACACCCACAGGCGGATTCAGATTTTTCAGAAGTTCAATCACAGAGAGGCAATCAACGATATTTCGAGCGAAACGGGCAATGGATTTTGTAAGAACGAGGTCAATCTTGCCTGCCTTGCAGTCCTCAATCAACTGTTGCATCCCTTTCCGGTGTTCCAGAGATGTGCCGCTGATGCCCTCATCCGCATAGATTCCAACAAATACCCATCCCGGCTGTGCCTGAATATAATCCGTATAATAGTTTTTCTGAAGTTCATACGAAGAAGTCTGTTCATCATTATCGGTAGAAACACGGATATATGCTGCCACACGCCGAATCACAGAACTTGTTTCCAGATCCTCTATGATTTTGGCGGGAATGACCTCCAATTCCGATATATCTACCCCCTTATAGCGGTCTCTGATTTTTTGCTTACGGTCTACTGCTTCTACTTCACCGGTAATCATGTACTTTTCCTCATTCTCCCGTATGGATGCTCCAATACCACTGTCGCATCTTCCGATAACTTCGGATACCGAGTTCTTTCTTCGTATTTTCTGCGGTTCTGCGGCTGATTCCTTCATCTTTCATCCGCATATAGATTTCTCTTGCTCTCATATCGCCATCAGAAAGCAACTTTTTTATCAGATATGCTGCCTTTTCTGTTTTTGACTCAAATTCTGGCACTTCCGTTTGTTCCGATGAAACGAATGTGCTCTTGCACTCCAACCATTGAAACCCCATCTCTGCTGTTATAGAAAACCGAATTTCTCCATCAGACGGAGCCAAACTGTTTTTTATCTGCCGGACAATACGAATATCTGTATCTTCCTGGTCACGCTCCACCTGCAAAACACTTCGCGCAGCAGCAACCACATCTATGCTGCCAAGGCTTCGGTACAAACCTTTCGTTCCCTCTTTCTTATTGAGATGACCAATCAGCACAATGGCACAATCATATACTGAAGCCCACATTCCGAGACGCTGCATCAGTTTTCTGGCTCTCCCTGCAATCTGAAGGTCAGAATCACTTCCTAAATACGCCTGAATCGGGTCTATAACTACAAGCCGTGGGCGAAATTCAATGATTGCCTGACGGATACGCTCATCATCCAACGTTAGGCCACTGTATGTTTCTTCATTGATAAAAGCTACTTTTCTACAATCTGCGCCGCATCTTTCCAGTCTGGGTTTAATGGTATCTGATACTCCATCTTCCGAACACTGGTAGATAATCCTTTGCGGCATCCCAACAGGCTTTCCATCCGGTGTTTTCCCACCCTTAGAAAGTTCCGCAATCAGATTCATCATCATGGTTGACTTTCCATCGCCGGGATCGCCTTGCAGCAATGTTATCTTTCCCACTGCAATGAATGGATACCACAACCAGTGAACAGAAGTTGCCTGCACATCACTATATAATGTAAGAATTCTTTTTTCTACCTTGTCCGCCATTGTCTTTCCTTCCTATTTGCAGTCTTTTCCTACCTCTATTATAAAGCATTCGTTGCGTTTTGACTGCTACCCATCAGGTAGCATGAGTTGCCTTTTGCTACCCAGTAGGTAGCAAAACAGCCTAAGACCACAGAGCAGCTAGCAGTGTGTCCCTTTGCGGTCTTAGAACCTTTGATATAGAGTTGCTCTACCTACCATCATGCGAGATAATTGTACTGCCTTATGCGGGGAATCATAAGGAGAGAAGCACATGTCTATTGATTATAGAACTTTGGGCAAGCGCATTTCAAATGCTCGAAAACAAGCTGGTATCACACAGGAGGCTCTGGGAGAGCAGCTTAACATGACACGAAAACATATTAGCGTAATTGAATCCGCTATCAAACGCCCAAGTCTTGATGCATTGGTTGATATTGCCAATGCTCTTGACGTATCGACTGATGATTTGCTGGTAGATAGTTTGATACACTCGACTTCAACCTCAAATTCCGAAATTCACCGTCTTCTCTTGGACTGCAATGAAATCGAACAGGAAATTCTCACTCGGATGGTAAGAGAGATGAAAGCAATACTGTACGGTTTGGGAATCTGATTTTGTAACCCGCTGATCATATAACAAAAAATCCCGCATAAGCCACAGCTGCACTTCGGATTACACCGGGGTGCTGTCTGTGGCTTATGCGGGCAAAGCCATTCCTACGGAATGAAATGCCCGCCTGATCGAGAAGATTTGCGAATCCTCTCAACCAGACGGGCATTCTTTTTGCTCACCTCGCTGTTTCTATGCGGTTATGCGCCATACTTTTCCAATGCTCTCCGAATCACATCCTCACAGTTAAACTCAACTTTCATCGTTTGATCGTCATACAGATAAACCATGCTGACAAAGGCATCCACACATTCCTTGGTCAGACCGCCTATGTATGTTTTTTGACTTGCCTGCTTTGTCAGGCTGCGGATTTCCTCATCCAGTTCATCTGCGGTTTCCTGCTCTTCCTCTTCTATACGAATCTTCTCTTGCAAATCTGCCAGCTTTTCCCCCAGTCCTTTTTTCTTTTCCAGATATTCATTGCGGGTCAGAATCCCATCTGCATACGATTCATAGAGTTTAATTTGCTCTGCCCGAATCATTTCTGCCTGCTTTTCCAAGTCCTCAATGTCTATGCAGCGCACCGTGATAGACTGCTTTTCCTGCATTCCCTGATTTACCACATCCAGTGCATAGAACACAGTTTTTATCGCACGAGCCACTTTTGCGTTCACCGAATATTCTCTATAATAGCCGCCGTAGCATTTAGAGAACTTTCCTGCCGCCCTTTTATAGCCGCAACAGAAAACCATTTCCCCATACTGCTTTTCGTGCCGAAGCTGCCGTTTGCAGTTTCCGCAGCAAATCTTCCCTTTTAAGGCGAAATCATCGCCTACCTTATACTGAATTGGGGTTACGTTACGGATTGCTTTCTGCGCCTGATAGTATTCATCTTTCGTCACAATGGCCTCATGTGCATTTTCTGCAATGATCCACTTGTCCTCCGGGAGTGTCCGAATTGATGTAGTGTTTACGTCAATTTTCTTTCTTCTCCCCATAACCAACGCACCAGTGTATTCATACCGTCTAAGGATTCTCCACACGATTGCCGCGTTCCATAACATTTCACTGTCCGGGGCAATAATAGGATTGCTGCCCATCAGCAGATTCTTTCGTTTCGCATACAATCCCGGCGTAGGAAGATTTAATTCGTTCATGCCGTAGGCGATCTGCGTTGTATTGCGGCCGGACAATGCTAATTCAAATACTTTTTTCACGCAGGGTGCTGCCTCCGGGTCAATCTCCCACCGCTGCCCACCTTTCTTGTTCCACACATATCCAAAAGGGACATTCGTGCAGGTGGCTTTCCCGTTCTTCCAGTTCGTTTCCAGAGCAGCCCGAATCTTTTTCGCAATATCCCGGCTATACATATTATTCACCAGATTGCTGACCGCCACTTCGATTCCCGGTGTTCCGTTGTTCAGTTTCATGCTGTCAAAGGAATTATTCACAGCAATAAACCGAACTCCCATCAACGGAAAAATCTGTTCAATGTAATCGCCAACACCGATATAGTCACGACCAAGGCGGGATAAATCCTTTACCATGATGACTTTTATATCGCCCTGCTTCAAATCCACGATCATTTTCTGAAAAGCCGGACGATTAAAATTTGTTCCAGTATAGCCATCATCTACATATTCTACAATCTCGCCAAACAAATCTTCCTGCTTCCCAATGTAATCGTGGAGCAGCATCCGTTGGTTCTCAATGCTGTTACTTTCATCCTTGCTGCCTTTTTTCAAATCTCCGTCTGCCAATGATAAGCGGAGATAGATTGCAATTTTATCATTCATTCTGAACCTCCGACATGATTGCAAGCACTTCCTGATAGGGGTCGCTGCACTTAAATTCGACCTCCACAGAATTGTCCATTCCTACATAGATTCTCTTGATAAGTTCATGCACCAGTTCTTCATCAAATTCATTTTGATTCAGAATCCCGCGCATCCGCTCCATCTGCGCATCGCAGATTTTGATTCTTTTTTCCAGTTCCAATGCACGTTGACGCTGCTTTTGCAGTTCATGTTCCAACCGCTGCTTTTCTGCTATGTAGTGTTCCTTTAGCTGACTGTATTCATCTTCGTCCAGAATTTCAGCTTTATAGTCCTCATATAAGCGCAACCGCCGTTCTTCAGCTTCCTGAATCCGAAACAGGATAGAGTTTTCTTTCATTTTGATGGAACGAGCCGAATCCAGATTGCTGCTGCGCATCATGTCTTTTACCAGCTTTTCTTCTTCACACATGGTAGACACCAGATGATGAATCTGATCCATCGCCACCATCATCAGCATTTTCTCCGGCACCGCATGATAGGCGCAGGGAGTCGTGTTCTTCTTTCTTTTGCAAATGAACACTCCATAGTGCGTTTCTTTCACCGTACCATGCACTCTCCGTTCAAACGTCATGTTGCGTCTGCAGCAGCCACAGTAAACCATTCCTGAGAGATGGTTATAACACTTTTCTCTGGTTGCCTTGGAACGAGCCATCGCCATTTCCCGTTTTTCCTTATTCTGTTCCCGCCGTGCCTGCACTTTTTCAAAATCCGATTTCAGAATGATTGCTTCATGCGCGTTTTCAACAATATGCCATTCCTTCTTTTCCACTGGATGGAGGCCAATCCCTTTGTATGATGCAGTTTGCGTTTTTCCAGATACCAGTTCTCCAATATAGGCACTGCTGTTTAAAATACGAAGAACCGTACTGGGGTGCCATTTATTATAGGTAGGGTCATCTCCCTCATGTAATTTGCGATTCAGCCGTTCGTTCGGCCTTGCTACTTCTAAAAATTCCAACCTGCGGGCAATTTCGTTTGTACTCACTCCTGCAAGATACCATTGATAGATCAGTTTGACCCACTTCGCATCCTCAGTCGCTTCAAGCTTATTTCCCTGTTGGTTCAACTGATAGCCATACGGTGTACACCACGATGTAGGGATTCCCTTCTCGCGGCGCATCTGGTAACTAAGGCTGATTTTCTTTGAAATGTCCTTCGCGTACAAGCTGTTTACCATGTTCTTGATGGGAACCGCAAGACTATCCACATCCGACTGCCGGATGTTGTCAAAATCATCGTTGATGGCGATAAAACGAACATGGAGCATCGGGAAAATAGTTTCCAGATAGCTTCCCGTTTCGATATAGTCACGACCAAATCGAGATAAGTCCTTCACTACGATGCACTGAATTTTGCCTGTCCGTATATCCTGCATCATACGCTCAAATTCTGGTCGGTCAAAACGTGTTCCCGTAAAACCATTGTCTGCATAGGTATCGGTCAGCGTCAGTTCCGGGTTTTCCCTGATATAATTATGAATTTGCAAAATCTGTGTGTGCAGGGAATCTTCTGTTTCATGCCCGCCGTTCTCAACCGACAGCCGCGCATACGCTGCCGTGCGCAGAAGTTCTTTTTCGTTTTGCTGTACGGCCTCCTGCACAGCAGCCTGCGGCATCATATTCTTTCTACTCTTTCTTGCCATTACAATCTTCCTCTCCGTTGTTCAGCCATTCTTCCGGGAAGAATCTCTTCCACTCACTTTCTTGTAGGATCACTTCTACCTGTTCAAAATCTACGATCCATACATGGTCAAGCCATTCTTTAAGATGTGTGCGCTCCAATTTTTCAGGAATTGAAATCGCTCGGAACTTCATCAACCAGGGATTTCCATGGCTAAATGCTTTTTCTATGTCATTAACAGCCAGCATTACTTTTTTAAAAGCCGCTTCCTGCTTCTGGACCGCCACCTGATACTGATGTTCATACTCCTCTACCTGTTCTAGTAAAATTGATCCCTGCTCGTATTGCCGATAAACTGCTGTTCGTTCATCGTCCTTGGCCATCAAGTGCGCAACGATCTCATTTGCTCTTTTTCTGTACTGCAACAGTCCAGCATCCATGCACTGCTTGACTTTCTCAGGATTCAAGTCCAGCACCCTATCAATATGCGCAGCTTGCATTTTTTCTTTTTCCAAAGCTGAAAGAATCTCTCGAAAGATTTTCTCGCTTTCGATGAAAGGGGCTTTTCCAGAGAAGCATCTATACCCCTTGTCAAACGAATAGATTTGCTGGCTTTCATCTTCTGATGTTCTGCACAGCAGACCTTTTCCACTTTCCTTGTCATAGATTTTTTTGAAGAGCAGATTTGGTTTTTTTCGAGCCTTTTTTCTCGAAGGCAACCTCGTAGATTCCAACTTTTTCTGAGCTTTCTGAAATTCCGTCTTTGAAACAATCGCCGGAACCTCCAATTCTCGCTTTGCCTTTGCCAGTGTCAGCGTACACTTTCCGATATAGAGTGGATTTTTCAAAATCGAGCGAATTGTTGAATCCTGCCACTTATTTTTTGTTCTTGATCTTTTTTTCTTTGCCATCTGGACTTGCGGTGTTTGAACGCCCTGTACATCCAATGCTCTTGCGATTTCCGGGATTTTCATATCTTCCAGATACATCTGAAAAATCAGCTTTACAACCTGTGCGCTTTCAGGATTAAGAACAAGGCTTCTGCGATCTTCCGACAGCGCATAACCATATTTAGCCTGTCGATGGGTCAATGTACCTTCTTCAAAGTGATTCTGGCGATTGGTAATAAATTCCGAACGAATCTTATCAATGGTCTTTCCATTGAAATACTCTACAACTTCTTCGGCAGTTTTGTCTATGCTGCAAAAGTCATCTTCCACAACTGCAAATTGGATACCAAGCGGATAGAACGTCCTCTGCAGTGCTTCAATGGCAAACGGAAGGGTTCTTCCACAGCGGAAGATAGAATCCACAACAACTGCATCAAATTTCCGAGCCATCCCATCCTGTACCAATTTGTCAAAGCCCTCTGTGGCTTCTGCTGTTCTCTTACGGTCACTATACTTTTCGGATATGCTGGACCCACGCTTTTTTAGATATTGTGCTATGCGCTCATTCTGTTCCGCAATCGTATTGGATGGATTTTCTTCTCCGATCCTGCTGGAAATCGACCTTGTATAACTGACCCATTTCATTCCTCTGCCACCTCATTTCCGTGATGTGTTTGATATTCCATAAATTTTTCTGTGATACTGTGCAGTTCATCCTCGAAGCAGAAATGAATTTCAATCTCTGTTTTGCTATGAACATCTATGTGGTCGATCAGCTCTACCATGACCCTGCGTTCGAGCGTTTTGATATGTTCGTACTGCTTAAATTCTTCCAGCCAAGTGGGAAGCAGCGTATCGTGCTTTAATGCCTCCTGCTTCTTTTCGCGGATTTCCTGAATCTTATCCTGTGCCTCTTTTATCTTCTGCGCAAAGCGAGTATTCATTTCTCCGTACTCTTCCCGACTGACTACATCATCGCATAAGTCCTGATACAGACGGATTTTCAAATTACTGTACCGTTCCAATTCAGCTTCCAGTGCAATGATCTGGCTGTCCAGAATCTTTATTCCAATCTGCTCGCCGCTTGCCAACTCTGCATGGGAAAGTACTTTTTCCGCTTCTACAAGAAGGGTCACTTGATGCCGAATCGCAGCCAGAACACTTTCCGTCAGCTTCTCACTGTTTATCATGTGCGGTGTGCAGCCGCCGCCATTCTTATAGGTAGAGCAGTGATAGTATTGATACTTCTTTCCGTTTTTCGTCACCGTGCGGCGAATCATATTCTGCCCGCAGTCTGCACAGCGCAGAAAACCTGATAATGGATAAACTGTTGTCTGCGATGGTGCGGTACGAGTGTCCAGTTCCAACAACTGTTGTACTTGCTGGAACTCGCCTTTGCTGATAATGGCATCATGCGCATCCTCCACCCGAATCCAGTTTTCACTTCCAACATCATGGCTCTTTTTTACTTTGTAATTGATTTTCCTGCGTTTACCCTGAATCAATGTTCCCGTATAGGATTCATTTTTCAAAATACGATTGACGGAAACCACTGTCCACTTCTGATTCAGCCCAGCCTGAAAACCGCAGGTATAGTTGAATCCATTGGCTCTCTTATACTCGTTCGGCGGCAGGACACCCAGTTCGTTCAAGTGACTGGCAATGCGCTGTGAACTCATTCCGTTCAATTTCTGTTTGAATATTTCCTGCACAATGCCCGCAGCATATTCATCTATAATCAGATGATTTTTGTCTTTGGGGTCTTTGCGATACCCATACCCTGCGAAACTGCCAATGAACTGACCTTCTTTTCGTTTCACATCCAAGTGACTGCGAACGCGCAGCGAAATATCCCGGCAGTAGGTGTCATTGATAAGATTGTTGAACGGAATCAGAATACGGCCCTTATCATCGTTTTCCTCTGCACTGTCATAATGATCGTTGATGGCGATGAAGCGCACACCCATGAATGGAAAGATTCGTTCCAGATAACGACCCGTTTCAATGTAGTTTCTGCCGAAACGTGATAAATCCTTGACGATGATGCAGTTGACGTTCCTTTTTTCAATGTCCTGCATCATCCGCTTAAAATCCGGGCGTTCAAAATTTGTGCCGCTGTAACCATCGTCCACATACTCGTCGAACTTGTGCAATTCCGGGTGCTTCTCCATGTAATCGTTCAGCAACGCTCTCTGATTTTTTATGCTGTTGCTCTCCTGCTGGTCGCCATCCGAACGCGACAATCGAAGATATGTGGCACAGTTGTATTTTTCATTTCCCTGAAAAAACATAAAAAGCCGATAACCTCCTAATCTATTTGTCGTTCTGACAATAAACCAAGAAAATTATCGGCTTTAGTTAGCATATTCTGTTTTGACCCAAAGCCATTATCTCATATTTCGCGGTCTATGTCAACGCTTTAATGTGCTAAAGTGCAAATTTTCTTCTGCTTTCTTCTTTTTTTATCTCCTATGTGTTCGTGCGCATTTTTTCAGAGTGTCCTCTAATCTGTTCTCTCCTGCAAAGCTGATCTTCACTACCATGCCCTTGTCAAGATAGCAATAAGGGTTCTTGATCTGCGAAATGAAATCGACCATCCGCTCCCGCTGCGACAAGTCTTTTCTGATTTCTACCTCGTTGATGTCTACCAGTTCCTCACGGTTCACATTACGGAGATTGGTCTGTGCCATCTGGCGCAGGCTTTCCACGGTGTGATAGGTTCTTGCAGTTGTTTCGGTCATTCACTCATTCCTTTCTGTTTTTTGGGGTGGTGTGTCAGCCTCTTTCACTTATAGAATTGGAGAAAGGTCATTTCGCAAGGTATTTCAAAAAATTTTTTGATTTTTTTCAAAACACCTTGCGAAACACGCTCTGCCCGATTCTAAAGATAGAAGAACCCGAAAAATGCGTAAGGCTACGGCTTCCACCGTAAGTAGCGCAAGATTCGCCTGCGTAGACCAAAAACTCCCTTTCGGGATTTTTGTTCTCTGGCAATCTTGATGGGGATTCCGTTCCCCATTCCCACGGCACGCGCAAAATCACAGATTTTGGCTGTCTGGCTTCCACTAAAGTGGTCGCAGCCGACCGCCTACGGCTTGTCGGGATAAATCTTTTCTCAAAAAAACAGGAGGATACCACTATGGCAAGACCAAAAAACAAGCAGCCCATTCAGAGAACCCACGATATTCATATCCGTTGCAGCGAGATGGAATATGAAATCGTATCCGGCTACGCTGAAAGTGCAGGACTACCCACCAGCACATATATCCGAAAGTGTTTTCTCAAGGAAGCACCAGCAAGCACTCATTACATCGTTGCGGACACGTCAGAAATCCATCAGCTAGTTACAATCGCTGCCGGCATCGGAAACAATCTGAATCAGATTACCCGCTATTTGCACAGTGGTGGAAAAATCACCGTCAGTATCGTAGACGAAATTAAAAAGTGCATCACAGAGGTTCGGGAACTCCGTCGAGAAATTGTTCACTTGGGAGGAATCTATGGCAATCCTAAAACACTTCGCAGTAAAAAACGCTGACTATGGTGCTGTTATTGATTACTTGAAATACCAGCATGATGAATTTCACCTCGTTCCTATCCTTGATGAAAACGGCAATTCCATGCTCCGGGATGAGTTTTATTTTGATGGATTGAACTGCAATCCTGAAGCATTCGATCTTGAGTGTGAATTGCTCAACCAGCAATACCATAAAAATCAAAGATATGATGAAATCAAATGCCACCATTACATTATCAGCCACGATCCCATGGATGTTGCCGATCATGGTTTGACCGGGGAACAAGCACAAGCTATTGGCATGGAATATGCCAAAGCAAATTTTCCTGGGCATCAGGCACTTGTCTGCACTCATACAGACGGCAGCAACAACTCCGGTAATATCCATACCCATATCATTATCAACAGCCTACGAAAAGAAGATATAGCCTCTCAGCTTTATACTGAACGTGCCATCGACTGCAAGGCCGGATATAAGCACCATCTGACAAAAGAGTATCTCCGTCATTTACAAGGTTCTCTTATGGACATCTGCCAACGCGAGGGATTGTATCAGGTCGATCTGCTCTCTCCTGCTGCAGAAAAAATCACACAGCAGGAATATCATGCCCAGCGCAGAGGACAGCTAAATCTTGATATGGCCAACATGGAGATTATGGCAGAAGGCATCGCACCCATGAAAACAAAATTTGAAACCAACAAAGAAAAAATCCGCAATGCCATCAACGACATTGCGGAACGTGCGAAATCTTTTGAAGAATTTCAGCGGCTACTCAAAGCAGAATACGGAATACAGGTTAAAGACCATAGAGGGCGATTCAGTTATCTTCCCTCTGACCGACAGAAATTCATCTCTGCCAGAAAGCTGGGAAGTCATTACGACCGAGAATACCTTTTGCAGCTCTTTGAAGAAAATGCACTCGCCGCTGAACAGAATCAGGCGCAATGGGTGCAGGATGATCCTATCACCATTCTGTTCATCAAATCCGACCTGCGTCTTGTGGTTGATTTACAGAATTGCATTAAGGCACAGCAAAGCCGAGCCTATGCCCAGAAAGTAAAAATCAGCAATTTGCAGCAAATGGCTAAAACTGTTGCCTACATTCAGGAGCATGGGTATGATACTCAGGAAAAATTGCAAGATACCACAGATACGATTCAGTCCAAAATGGCAAAAGCCCGCAGCGATGCCAAGCTCACTGAAGCCAAACTGAAAAGAGTGAACGAACAGATTCATTATCTGGGACAGTATCTTTCTACAAAATCGGTCTACGCTGATTTTCTGAAATCCACCAATAAAAAGGATTCCCGGCAGAACCATGCAGACGAGATTGCCAAATATGAAGAAGCGTTGCAATTTCTAAAGCAACATTCACCAGACGGGAAACTTCCAACCATGAACGACCTGCGTTCTGAAAAAGAACTTCTGGTACAGCAGAAGAGCGCACAATATGAAACCTACCAGTATTTCAGAGACTACCATCGTGAATTACAAACGGTCTGCGAAAATGTAAATCACATCCTTGATATCTCACAACCCAAACAGCAAGAACAGAAAAGATTACATCAGTCGGAACACTCCCTATAAAGAAGAAATCAGCCTTGGTCTCTTTTCCAGGCCAAGGCTGATTTCTTATTTAACGTATCCTCGCTTTGCCATTAGTTCACGAATCTTTTCAATATCTGTGAGTGGTCGTCTTATTGACGAAGCCGTTTGCCATGCAGGATCATGGCTAGATGCTTCAAGTGCATCTATAAATTTCTCTGCTTTTCCTGGATCGTTAATCACAATATTTGTAAAGATGCTTGATGTAGGCATTTTATCTCCCTATCTATTTACTCTTTGAACCAATCACTTTCTGCAATCTGCTTCAGCGCACCGATTACGGTATCATACGACACCTTTTCTTCCAAGAGCTGCGTAGTCAGTGCATCATAATCTGGTTTGTACGCTTTTTCCTCTATGATTTTTCTAATCAGCTTTGGTATATCCACCTCTGCCGCCGCCGATGGGCAAATGCTGGAATGCGAACGGACTTCTCGAACTTCATGTACTAATTCTTTGAAGTCCTCATTCTGAGGCACAAGTGGAAGAAGCTTATAAATGTCATATAAGTGTCTGGAATGCTTCGTCACTTTTCCCTCCAGATAATAGTCACACACAGCAAAAACCTTGTCTGCAAGGGTGCGGTCAATGCCCTGCACCTTCATTTCAAACGGAGTCAGCATAAAATCTGAAATTGCATCAGGAGCTTCTTTCTCCATCATCTCTCCGATATAACTGTGTACGGGGAGCAAAACCGTTGGGAACGATACTGCCGTATAAGATGTTTCCAGCAGCACTGCTGATTTCAGCGCAGCACTCTCCATTGGGATCACCGAATCATAAGCAATCACATAGCGGTTATAGTCACGACGGCTGCGGGTATCTTCCAGATTTTCAATCACCATACCCAGTTCATCTGCCGAATCCACGATTGCCTGTTTTACCTTTTTCTTCTGTCCCTGCGAAAGCGTTGTGTCGATAGTTATATCAATATCTTCCGAAAATCGCTTAATGACCTTGTGGCATTTGCTGAGTGATGTGCCGCCCTTGAAAACGATATACGGAATCTTCTCCGACAAAAGTTTTAGGAGCATCGTCACATAGTAGTCTTTCTCGATGGCCTGAACCATAATTCCGGTCTGGTCATACGCGAGATATATTGCATCCTTAAACTGTTCCCTGTCACTGTGCAAGTAAGCCATTGTAAATCACCCTCGTTTCCACCAGATTTTTATATAGCTTATCAGGATAATAAGCAAAGTACGGTTCCATCTCCGAAATGCTCAAGTTTGCATCATCCATATAACGGTACAGTCGATCCTGCAACGGCTTTCCCGTCACTTCCGAATATACATCTACATCTTTCAGCATATCCAAAAATTGAAGTGCTTTATAATTTTTCTCTGTTACAGGCACTTTCGGCTTTCGCACGATCACGCGGGATTTTGCCAGAGATGTTTCTCGATAATCATTTGTTGCCTTGTTCGACACAACCTCATACATCATAGGGACCTGCGTAGTAAGCCCCATCTGGTTAAAGAACATCAGGCCGCTCACATAGCCACAGCGTTCATCTTTATCTCGCAGATACTTACATTCCAGAACTTTTTCCGGTGCGAGCTGTGAGCCGGACTTAAAGATTGTCTTTTTTGGTAAAAAGTAAATTCCATTATCAAAGCGTTTTACTTTACCTGTATCTGTCAACTTCTTGATTTGCTGCCGGACATTCGTGCGGGTCATTCCATCAACTTGAAGGTCTGCAAGGAAAATCGGCTCATTTTCTTTATAGTTATCTAATAGGTATTCATATAAAGTTTCCATACTTTCCTCCTGTCACAGAATCGTGTATCAAGTTTTCTGTTCTGTTATCATTATACCCACTTTTCTCTGAAATATCAAGCCCGCTATTGTAAGCAAAAGAAAAAAGGCAGCTTCCTTTTTAGGGAAGCCACCTTTCTCTCATTACGGATTATCAGTTCTTGCGGGTTCGTTCCTGCTGCTGAACCTGCGCATTGTCCTTTCGCGCTCTTTCCGCCTGTTTGATATGCAGGCGATCCAGAACCGACACTCTGCCGCCGATTACTCTGGGCTTCTTCGGCACATTGTTTACACATCCATCTATCATGTTGTAATTCTGCTCTGTGCCAGACTCCCTTGCTCTTTCTGCTGTGCCATTTTCCAAAAACTTTTCATGGTGAAGCAGTTCCCGGACTTTTCGGACGGTCGCATTATCAAAACCACCGGAAGTCGTTGTCATAAATTTTCCATCCGACTGTACTACAATGCTAGGCAGCAAGTCCGGTTTCTGTTCACTCACCATCAGCACAAAGCGTTGCTCGTCTATGGTTTTCTCATCCGTTACCATCCACGTTCCTTTTTGCCCCTCTACCTGATAGCTTTCCTCGTTCAGAAGTAGGTACTCGCCATTGGGCAGCTTCGTGAAAAATCCATTGAACTTGATAAGCTCCTTTGGATTCACATAATAGGACTGCGTTTTGCCGCCAACGGACGTTACGATCACATCACTGACACCGAATTTTCGGACTCTGAATCTATCAGGATTTAGCTTTTCCATGCGTTCCCGAATCTGCCCCGGTGTAACGCCTTGAATCAGAGATGCCTTATAACCCAGAACATAGTTCTCACTTGTCACCATGAAGCTGTTTTCAATCTGGTACTCATACGGGCGGCAGCGATAGTCCCGGCTCTTTACCAAATCATTGATCTGGTAAATCATAAAAAGATTAGCACTCATCACGCTTTCTCCTCTTCCGGGGCATCCGGTCTGTATAAATCCAGTTCCAGATTCTTGAACTGCTCATCCGGCAGATTTTCCATTTTAGAAATCACCTGCTCCACCAGCAGCCTGACTGCCATATCATCTGCAACATAGGGAAGAACCTCTTCCAGTTTCTTTTTCGTGTTTTCAGCCGTGTCCTGCTCAAACATTGCCATAATCATCAGTTCGTTCTCATCAAAATGCACCTTGCTCACAGTTCCATTTCTCCTTTCTTCTTAGCCTTCTTCGGTTTTGCCTGTTCCTGATTGGATTGCTGCTCCTGCGACTTTTTGCGATTCTTCAACGCTTCACGAACAGACTGCCGGGTGTTGGGGCGTTCTTCCAACTCCCTGCTTGCCTGCCGCTTTTCCAAAAGCGTTTTCATATCCGAAATTGCTTTCTGCACCAGCGGGCTTTCCCGGTAATGCTGGATATGGTTGACAACCTCTGCCTGCACTTCTCCGCCTACCATCAGGTCAAACATTCCCGAATAGATGCTTCCATCTTCAAGAGAAAAGCCAATGCTCTTGATTCCGTTCATCCGCTCTGCCGGAATCTTATCGTAGATTTCCAATGCCTGCTCCAATGTCAGATTGTCATGGAACTCTCCCATCACCGGAAACTCTGCACACTCTGCCACATAAAAGCTGATGTTCGCTTCCGGCGCAGGCTTCTCTGCTGCCAGCTTTTCTTTCATTGCTTCTGCCCGCTGTGTTTCTGCGCGGTATGACTGTTCCTGAAGAAACGCAGTACTAATCACACCACACTCAGAAACGCTGTGTCCGTGTTCTGCCAGAACTTCTTCCATCATTTCCTGCACGAGTCTATATCCATCCACTTCGATGATACCGCCGTCCATTACCGTGAAGTCCTTATTATATAAGGTATAGTCGTAGCCATCCTCGCTGGTCTGGATGTAAAAATAGCCATCGTTGATTTCATAGGCTACCGCCACATCCTGCACTTTCAACGCTTCTGCCACCAGTGCGACCACCTGGTTCTGGATGTATGGATTATCCCAGCCCGGAACTTTCTTGTAGTCCTCTACGATCGTGTCAATACCGTTCTTACACTGCACAATGTCCAGACTGCCCGGAAGTGGGTCAGGCGTTTTCTCTACGCCAAGGGCTTTCAGATGAAAATTCGGAACCTGCTGATAGCAGGACATTGCATCATCGAGATTCCCGAACTTCTCAATTTTCATCGGATTGGTCTGCAAATCTGTCACAACATAGAACTGCCGGACAAACGGTTTTTCTGGCTCCCGCTGCTGTTCAGCCGCAAGTTCTTTACGGTACATATCCACAAACCCGTTCAGCACAGCCGGGTGACTGCGCACGATCCAGTCGGTGCGGATATTGCTACCCCGTTCTCCCTTGCAGGTGGTGTCTGCCCATTCCTTATTACTGTGTGAATAGCGTCCGTCATGGTTGTTATAATTCAGCGTGTACGCCAGAATATAGCCCATGCGCTCCATGCCAAACTGTTCAACGACGGACTTCGTAGCATCATCTGCAAGGTTCATTCCGTCGAAGTTGTCTGCAATCGCTTCTTCAATGGCGTTTCTGCACTCTTCATTGAGCTGTCTGGAAATGCGGTACAAATCCACTTCGCCATTCTCTGCTGCATAGCCGAAAGATTCGTAATAGACCGGGACATCCGAATCATCCGTGCGGCTTTCCTCCTCCACAGGCACAACCTGTTCTTCTTTTTGTGAAGTCGGATTCTTTTCAGCCAAATACTCCTTTACGGCATCCTGGAAATCCTCATCAAAGCCATTCCACAAATCTTCTGCCACAAGTTTTCCCTGCTCATTGACCGCAACGCAGGCAGCTTCATCCCCGTATTCCTCATGCTCCAGCAGGAAGAACTTCTCGCCGCCGACCTCCGTTTCATCAATCGCATACCATGTACCAACATGACCCTCAACTGCAATCTGGTCGGAGTCACCGTGTATTAAGCCATCCTTTTTATGCTCTTGTTCTTCCATAAACTCCCGCACAGTCAGCAATCCACCCGTGAAGTTCAGCCCTTCCTCGCCCAGTTCCAGCCGACCGCCTGCGCCAAGGTCAAGTTCTTCTGCCATCAGAACAGATGCCGCATGGTTTACGATCACTGTTTTCTCCACCAGAATCGGCTGCCCCGGATCATAGTCCGACCCGCGCAGGTCATAGCGGTACAATCCATCCGGCACATCCTCATCCCGCAGTCTGCTGTTGCTGAAAAGACCGGGCTTATCAAAGATTTCAATTTCCTGCAACTGTTCATCCAGAATCGTTTCTTTCTTCAAATCCATCTTTCTTTCCTTGAAAAAATCCGGCAACTCTGCAAAGCCGATGCTGTCCACATAGCAGGCTTTGATCGACTTGCCATCGTTCAGCACCACAACATCACTGACGGAAAGCGAATGCCCGGTAAAATCCGTTGGACGCTGGATATTGAAACGTTCGTAAATGGCTTCCAGCGTATCTTTTTCTGTAAGAGGCGCGGTATAGGTCAGTTCATAGTCTGCACGGTTTACTTCCATCCCGTGCCGCTTTACAAAGTCCAGATTCATAAAACGGTAGTCATGTTCCGGGTCACGGGCAGTGATCTGGTAGATGCCAAACTGCTTTTCGCTGCCGGAAAGCAGCTTCTGCTCTTTGACTAGCGTATCCAGCCGGGTTATCAGCTCTGCCGCCTTTTCTGCGGACTCTCCCTCTGCTTCCTCCACTGCAACCTGCAGCCATTCCCTGATCGGTTGAACATCCCCAGCCTGAATCTGTTCTTTCAGTGCTTCAACCGCCTGCTCCCGATCCTCCACGCTGTCCTTATAGTGGTAGAAATCAAAGTCAAAGGCGAAATCATCAAGGTCTGCCGCCAGCTTTTCAACGGGTGCTTTCTCGCTGTTTTCCATTGTTTTCTGCTTGTCTTTTTCCAAATCTTCCTTGGCAATCTGGAAATAGTCACTTCCACGTTCGATTTCTTCACGCCCTGTGACAAGAACCGGCCACGGGCTGATACGGATAAGATAAATCTGCTTGCCCTCATCAAACAGCCGCAGAGCCTGCTCCCGGCTTATCACCGTCAATGCAGCGTCCGGGCGGGTATACTCATCTTCCAGATACTCTTCGTTCTTTTCCAGCAAAATCGCACTCCATGCGTCTGCCTTGATTCCGAAAATGCCATCATGCTGTTCGATCTCTTCCTGACTGGCGAAGTCTCCTGCCGTGCCATCCTGAAACAGCGGGTAAATTCGTTCGCCCAGCCGATGCCACTCGCGTGCGCCTTCCTTTGTCAGCGGCAGAACATCATCTTTCAGATACCCGTATTCGTGCATTTCCGAAAGACCGATCATGCCATCCGGCAGACTTTCGATTTTCTCTTCCGCTTCCCACATCAGGCGGTTGACTTCTTCCGTGTTTTCAGCCGCAACCGCAGCCGCCAGATTATTCGCCAGTTCTTCCGATGCCGCCCGATCATCCAGCTTGTAAGCAAAGTTCACAATGAGATTTCGCTGGCTGTTGTCAAAAATGGTTTTCTCCTGTTCCTTGTCCGCAATCAGCTTTTCTGCATATTCCATCGCCGTTATATGCTCCACACTCCTTTCAGCCACCGCCGTTTCCAGCTTTTCAAGAAAATCAGCAGCGGTCAATCGAATCGTATCCATCGAATCTTTCAATTCTTTCAGTTCCTTGCCGCTTGCCCAGCTTGCCACATACGGAAATGAGTAGTCCGAAGTATCAATGCCAAGTGCCGAGCAAACTGTAAATGCAATACTCTCCGCTTCTGTTTCTTTGGTAAGCTGGTCTTTTTCCTCGCCGCGCTGTTTCATCTGGTCGCTGTCATGCAGCATGGCATGAGCAACCTCATGGATCATCGTCTTGATGGTCTGGCTCTCGCCCATATCGGCACGAACACAGATTTCTTTGTCCATGTGGCTGTAATAGCCTTTTGCGCTGTCCTCGATTTCTCCAAAACGAATTGGCACAGGAGATACCTGTTCGATTGCCTCTTTCAGCAGGGTATAATCCTTGACACGGGCAGTCAATTCATTCACTTCCAGCGTAGGCAGCGGTTCTCCATCTGTCTGGGCATAATCGAAAACCGTTGCTACCCGGAACCGGGGAATCACCCTCTCCACCACTTCGATTTCCGGCTCCCCGTTCTCATTCAGCACCGTAAGCCCGGTGTCCTTGTCGATTTTCTCCCGTTCTTCTCGTTCCTTTACCGGAGCAGGTGCGATAATCTGGATGCCCTTTTCACCCTTTTTCACATAGCGGTTAAACTTATTTTTCCAGGCATTGTACCCAGCCACCAACGTAGCATCTGGACGCTGCATTGCGATCAGCAGTGTATTATTGAAGCTATAATTATGGAACTTCGACATTGTGAGCAGGTACTTCGTATACATTTCCGAAGTAAAAATGTCCTTTACGCCCTGCTCCAACCGTTCCGTGATTTCTTTGAGCTGGTCTGCCCGCTTATCTGCCATTCATGCCCTCCTTTACAAAATCTGCCCCATCAGATTCCCTTTCGGAGATCTGACGGGGCATTCTCAGTTACAGTTCCATATCGTGACTTTTCTTTTTCTGCGGTTTCGGCTCTGCCATGCGTTCCGCCTGTTTTTCGTGAAGCTGTGCAAGGATCGACGGTCGTTTCACACTGTCTGCACTCCGCTCAATCTCACGCTTCGGCGCAGGAAGTTCGCTATCCGGTACTTCCTCATCCATGCCAAGAGCCGCATCATCCCCCTTTTCGTCCATATCCAGCAGGGCATTCAATTCTGCAAGCCGTGCAGATTTTTCGTTTAATTCTGCCTCCTGCGGGAACGGACGCTGCACTTCTTCCTTTGCTTCTGCCAACTGCTGCTGTAAGGTTTCCAATCTGCGCTCCACCTGCGGCAGTGTCTTTTCGATGGATGCCAGCGCATTGAGAATACGCTGGATATTTCCAGCCGGGTCACTGCCAAGTTCAATCGTATAACTGCTCTGCCGCTTGATGGTCAGTTTGAATGTCTGGGCGAACGCATCAAACCGGGAACTGATTGCAAACCCTCCCAAATCTGCGATTTGTCCCTCTGTCTTAGCGATCTTCATTGCGGCGCAGGCTGCAAGAATCGCCGAGCCTGCTTCCTTGCGGTCGGTATAAACCCTGTCCTCCACCGTGATGGAGAACTTCTCCTTATCCTGTTCCAGCAACGGCTTTGCCACTGCAAGGTCAGCTTTCAGACCTGCTATGCGCTCTTTCGCTGCCGTGATCTCTGCCGGATACCGCCGTGCAATATCCGATTCCAGGCTGTAAATCTGGCTGGTATGATTGGCCCGCATCAGCTTCAGCTTGCTGACCTGAATATCCAAATCCATCTTTTCCTTGATGTAGGGATTTCCCGTTGCCAATGCTTTGATTTCTGCATAAGTCAGTGCGGTATCGTCCACATCATCACAGGCACGGACAGGAGATTTCGAGGTCATGATTTGCGAGATGAACTTCTGCTTATTTTCCAGAATTTGCCACATATACGAATCGAACGTATTCTCTGTGACGTAACGGAAAATCTTCACTTTCTGGTTGCGGTTTCCCTGACGAAGAATGCGTCCTTCCTGCTGTTCCAGGTCAGAGGGTTTCCATGGGCAATCCAGATGATGCAGGGCAATCAGCCTGTCCTGAATGTTCGTACCAGCACCAAGTTTCGGGGTCGAACCGAGCAGGATACGCACCTGACCGGAACGCACCTTTGCAAACAGTTCTGCCTTTTTGGTTTCGGTATTTGCCTCATGGATGAAGGCAATCTCCTCACGGGGGATTCCCTTTGCCACCAGTTTTTCCCGAACATCATCGTACACATTGAATGTTCCGTCTGCTTTCGGGGTCGATAAATCACAGAAGATCAACTGGGTGGATTTGTCGGGCGTGGATTCTTCCCATACCTGATAGGCATTCTCCACGCAGAGATTGACCTTGCTTTCCGGCTCATCCGGGAGCAGGTCATTGATAAGCCGCTGATCCAAGGCCAGCTTTCTACCGTCATTCGTGATCTTGAGCATATTGTCAATTTTGGGATTGACATTGCCGTTTCGCACCTGCTCTGCACGGTCGGCAAAGCTGCTCACCATTTCCTGCTGTGTTTCACTGGGTTTCAGCACCTCATTGATGTACTCTGCTTCCGGTACAGGCAGATTCAGCATATCCGCTGTCTGTACGTCTGCGGACTCCTTGAACAGTGAGATCAATTCCGGGAGATTGAAAAAACGGGCGAACCGCGTCTTTGCACGGTAGCCCGTTCCCTCTGGGGACAGTTCAATCGACGTAACAGTTTCGCCAAACGAAGCCGCCCAGCTATCAAAGTGTCCAAGATGAAGTTTCTGCAATGTGTCATACTGCAAGTAACGCATGATGGTATACAGCTCTACCATGCTGTTCGATACAGGTGTACCTGTTGCAAAGGTCACACCCTTGCCGCCAGTGATTTCATCAAGATACTGGCACTTTGCAAACATATCCGAGGATTTCTGCGCATCGGTCTGAGCAATACCAGCGATATTCCGCATTTTTGTGTAGAGGAACATATTTTTATAGAAATGGCTCTCGTCCACAAACAGTCGGTCAACGCCAAGCTGCTCAAATGTAACTACATCGTCCTTGCGGCTCTGGTCATTCAGCTTCTGAAGTTTTGCCTGCAAGGTTTTCTTCGTTTTCTCCATCTGCTTGACCGTGAAACTCTTGCCATCGTCCTCCGCTTTTGCTTCTGCAATCGCAAAGGTAATGTCTTGAATCTGCCGCTCGATCATGGATTTCTGCCGTTCCGGGGAAAGCGGAATCCGCTCAAACTGCGAATGTCCGATAATGATGGCATCATAATCGCCCGTAGCAATCCGGGAACAGAACTTCTTCCGGTTGGATGGCTCGAAATCCTTTTTCGTTGCCACAAGCACATTGGCATTCGGATACAGCCGCAGGAAGTCTGCGCCCCACTGTTCCGTCAGGTGGTTCGGCACAACGTAGAGATTCTTCTGTGCCAGACCCAGACGGCGGCTTTCCATGCCGGCAGCGATCATCTGGAAGGTCTTGCCCGCACCAACACAATGCGCCAATAGCGTATTATTGCCATACAGGATATGCGCCACTGCATTTTTCTGGTGCGGCATCAGACTGATCTCCGGGGTCATGCCCACAAACTTGATATGACTGCCATCGTATTCACGGGGACGAATCGCATTAAATCGCTCATTGTAGACCTTGCAAAGTTCCTCTCTGCGGTCTAAATCCTTGAAAATCCACTGTTTGAACGCATCCCGAATCGCTTCCTGTGCCTGCTGCGCCAGCATGGTTTCTTTTTTATTCAGCACTCTCCTTTCTTTTCCATCCTCATAGACGGTATCGTAAATTTTGGTATCCCGGAGATTCAGCGCATCTTCCAGCAGCCGATAGCCGTTAACCCGCATTGTGCCGTAGGTATTCGTCACACGGGGATTACTCCGGTCAAGCGACTTGCCGCTGATATTCCATGCGCCGCTGATTTCCGAATAGGTTGCCTTAATGGAACTTCCGATATAATAACTCGGCGTTTTGAACACCTGCTCCATGAAGTCCGTGATGTATTCTGCCTTGATCCAGTTTGCACCCAGCCGTACTTCAATCTCCGAAGCGTTCAAGTCTTTCGGCTGTACCCGCTTGAGATACTCAACATTGACCTGATACTCCGGGTGGTTTGCAGCAAAGGTTTCTGCTGTTGCCAGCTTTTCCCGGACGTTGCCGGACAGATATTCGTCTGCCGTCACCCACACCTGTGTGACAGGATTGCGGAAGATAACGCCTGCCAGTTCTTCGGTTACTTCCTGCTCTGTCTTTCCGCAAAGTTCTGCCATAAACGGCACATCGACCTTCGCTTTTTCTCCAATGGAGAGTGCAAGAGCTTCACTGGGCGTATCCACCGAGGTAACAGGTTCCGGCTTGCGAATGGTACGTTTCGTGAAAATATCTGCCAGCCGCTTGAGGTTTTTGTCCTCGTCCAGAATTTCCAGCGATGCCAGGAGGCAATAGCTGCTATCCTGCCGGAATGCCCGTTTGTTGGCGGTGCTGTTGATAAGACCGTACTGTGCAGTGAACCGCTTATACTGGTCTTTCAGCTTTCCTTGCAGCAGTTCCACTTCGGCATCTGTGCCATCGTGCAACTGGCAGTCCAGCAGCTTCTGCGTGATTTCTCGCAGGGCGATCATGCCCAGCACACGCTCTGCCGTGACCGCAGGTAGGTCAACCTTGTTCATGTAGGAGTTTTCACGGTAGTAAACCTGTCCATCCACATTGGTGTAGCTGAAATTCTTCACATCCGGGTCTGCCGGGAGCGGTTCTGCACTCTGGTCAAGCTCATCGTCCGTGATTTCCGGTTCTGTGATTTCCGCGTGAATGTTCTCGACAGCAGCCTTTAACTGCTGTGCCAGGTCTGCACCCTCGATGGGCTTGACCGTGGTTTCCTGCTTGCCGTACTGGGTGCTTTCGGTGGTGATCTCGCCCAGCACCATTTCTGGATGCTTTGCAAAATACTGGTTGATAGAATATCCCTCCGGCGTTGTGCCAAGGTCTACCCACTCTGCCCTCTCGACTGCCGCCCGGTCACGCTTCTGTAAGAACAGAATGTCCGCCACCACACTGGTATTTGCATTGCGCTGGAACGCATTGCTCGGCAGGCGAATCGCGCCGACCAGATCAGCACGGTTTGCCAGATATTCACGCACCGAGGAATTTTGCTTGTCCATAGTGCCGCTGGAAGTGACCACAGCCACCACACCGCCCGGACGGACAAGATCAAGGCTTTTTGCGATAAAGTAATCGTGGATCAGGAAATTGTGGCGGTCATACCGCTTGTCCGGCACTTTGTAATTGCCGAATGGGACATTGCCCACCACGCAGTCAAAGAAGCTGTCCGGGAACTGCATCGTTTCAAATCCCTGCACAGCGATTTTGTTCTTCTGATAAAGCTGCTTTGCGATTCGTCCCGATACGCTGTCCAGCTCCACACCATACATCTTGATGTTCTCCATGCTTTCAGGCACAAGACCCATGAAGTTGCCCACTCCACATGACGGCTCCAGCACATTGCCTTTGCTCAGACCCATGTTGGAAAGGGCTTCATACATTGCCTTGATAACCGTAGGTGAGGTGTAGAAAGCATTCAGCGTGGATGCCCGCGCTTCGCTGTACTCATCTGCCGGGAGCAGAGATTTCAGTTCCGCATACTCCTTTGCCCAATCCGCATTCTTCTCATCGAATGCCTGCGGAATGCCGCCCCAGCCGACATACCGGGAAAGGACTTTCTGCTCTTCTGCGGTCGCTTGCCGCTGTTCCGCATCCAGTGTTTGCAGCAATCGGATAGCTTCAATATTTGCTTTGAATTTCGTCTTAGCTCCTCCTGCGCCAAGATCATCGTCTGTGATACGGAAATTGATAGGCTTCTGGTTTGGCTGTGCAGGCGGCTTCTGCGCGGTAGCCGTGTCCAGCGGCAGATTCTCCTTTTTCCGTGCCTGGTTGACCTCTTCCGGGGTCATAGGCTTGCTGGTAAGGGGCTTAACAGCATCATCTGCCGCCGAACGATGGATAGCATCTGTCCGGGTCTGCACATCTGCGATAAGCTGCATCTGTTCCGGGCTAAATTCAGGATTCAGCAATTCTTCCAGACTGCCGCCCTTTTCTGCCACGGCATAGATCACATCCATCTGCTCCGGGGAGAAGTCCTCGTAAGCGACCTGTGCTTTGTCCAGGGATTCAAAGACTTTCCGCTCAATGTCGTTATGATATTGCATATCACCCATTTCATACAGGTGACGCACATACTCAAGCGGCTCAGTACAGAAAATTGGATACCGTACTTCTTTTGCGAGAGTCATATCTTGTAAACTGACGGTTCTATTCTTGAAATCGACCGAATCCACACGAAATTCTCTACCGTCAATCTCAATTTCTGCGTTTCGAGGAAGATATTCTTCCCGACGCAGATATTTGGTTTCATAGTGCGCTCCATCTTCCCCTTGACCGGAAAGATAAACACTCTCACCCCCTTTCCAGAGTTCCTTCCCATAATATGCCCACTGCTTACGAGAAAATCCTGTCACTGGAATTTCTCCCTGTGTAGTTTCCTTATCGAGTAGCTTTGTGTTAATCAGTTCCGTTACTCGTCTGGCGTCATCCCCATAAAACTCAAAAAAGCCATTCTGCTCAAAGCCGACCAGTGCATCAGGGTAACGTGCTTTTAATCCATGATACTCATTTTCTGCTTCAACAGACAGCGGCGGCAAGCCTTCCACTGCGTCTAAGCGATGTGCTTTCAGCGTCTGCTTTGCATCTTCCAGAGTGTCAAACGGGCCTGCGCTCCCTGCCCCCTCGCCCCTAACATCATCAAAACCGTAGTGGTTATAATATTTTCCGTTCGGATATTGCAGAATAGCGATACGCTCCACATGACCGTCCTCCATCTGTGAAGTCGAACGGTAGTAGGCTTTCAGTTTCGGTTCAGACGGAGTTTCCTGTTTTTCTCCTTGCTTCTTCTCCGGTGCTGTCTTAATTTCCTGCGACGTAGCTTCTGCCATCATGCCACGCACCCATCGGGGGGCATGAATGTCATTCTGGTAAAGGGCAACTGCATCACGAGAATCTACCACCATATCCTGATAGGTGCGCTGGAAAATATCTTCTACCAGCCAGTCTTTGAAGTTTTCCCAGTTCTCGCTGGCTTCCAGATACAGCGGGGCAGCTTCCGCATTCTGTTCTAACAGTTCGTCGATTTTGTTCCGAAGTTCCTTTTCCGCTTCATCTGCATCCACATCTCGGTCACGGAGATACGGATAGATTTCACTCTGCTGCACCGCATCCAGCATGAAATACAGACATTCTTTGTAAACGCAGCGACTATCTTTCAATGCAGATTTCTGCCCTGCCAGAAGATAATCATTCAGCGGATTCTTTGCCAGTTCTGCATCATACTGGTTCGGTCGAAGCACCCGCGCCGCCCATGCAGGACGCTCCATATCTTTCAGATAGATCAGAGAATCCGTGACACGTTCGATTTTATAAAGGCGGTCATCTTCCAGATAGAGATAATCTCCGATGTTTCTGCCGTACTTTGCCGCCTGCTTCTGGGATTCTTCAACCACTGCGGTGGTTGAATGCTCTTTCGATTCCTTCTCCTGCGCCCAAATATCGAAAAGCGATATTTGTCCTGTCTCAGAAACAGAAATCTCAACAGCCTTTTTCTTTTCCGGGAAGATCGTGTACGTTCCCTCAACATACTGGTGCAGTTCAGCAAGCGTCTTTGATTTTTCCGCATATTCCGGGGAATCCAACGGAACGGAAAGAAGTGCTGCGTCCATCTTTTCCAGAAGTTCTGCCGCCTGTTCCGGGTCAGCCAGCATGACGGGCAGTTTCTTTCTGGCATCCTCATTCAGCAGTTCCCGCTCAAACGGACGTTCCACTTCATCGGGCAGACGATGGTAGAAACCGATTACCCGATTTGCCATCTGCTCACGCTCGTAACTCGGCATCCGGCTGTAATCCGCAGGTTTCAGATACAAACCCTGGTCAATGAGCTTTGCAACTCGTTCAGCCGCCTGATTCCAGTTCAGCTTTACAAGCGCATCCGGCTTTCCATAGATGCCCCGTGCCAGTTCAAGACCTCTGCCGTCATAGCTGGCATGGGAATTATCTGCACGGGAAAGTGCATGACTGCTGCCACCCACACCGTATCGGTCTTTCAAAAATGCCGCGCGTTCTGCTTTCTCTGTATGGGTAAGGAAGAAACTGTACGTTGCCAGCCTGCCATCCGAATATGGCCCGCCGCCTGCAAGGAAAGCGTTAATTTCATCTTCCGTGATAAAGACTTTCTGCTCATTCCACTGAAAGCCCTCTCTTGCCTGATACGGCCGGAACGGGAGGGCGAACTTCTGAAACTGTTCCGATACCTTGTCCGGGCGGTAGAACTGCATCCGCATCACACTTTTATCTTCGGCGTAAGCTTCTGCCAGTCCCAAAAGACGTTCGTTCAGGTCAGCCAGAAATTCCGGCTGGTCAAGCAGCTTTGCAAGGCGTTCTGTAAGTTCCGGGTATCCGCCGGAGAAGATGGACGTATCGGCAAAGACCATTTCTGCGATACCCTCTGCCATATCACGTTCCATATAGCTCAGGGCTTCTGCGTGTTCATGCAGGGCATTTCCACGGGCAGCATCCAAAACCGATTTTGGTGCATACTCTCCCTGCTGCAGAAGCTGATGGATTCTGCAGCTGACATCTTCCCAAGACAGAAACGCTTTGTTTTTGGGGTCGTTCCGAACCGTATCGCCAACGGCAATCTGCATACCCAGCTCATCGAACCAGACCGCATATTTTGTGCCGCCGATCTCAAAGCCCTTGCCGCCCTCGCCATATTCCTTTTTGACAAAAGCAGTATACTCTTCCGGGGTCTGTTCGGTCATAAAGTTATAGATAAGACGGAGCTGACTTTTGTTTCGATTGCTACCCGTCCGCAGGATTTCATCCACAACTTCTGCCGGAATCGTGATCTCATCGGCATACTGGGCCTGCATCGGGGCTTCGATTGCCCGAATCTGCTGTTCCACGGTCGGCAAACTGGGCAGAGAAAAAGCAGAGGCAATTTCTTCCTCTGCTTCGCTCAAATCCTGTTCGGTTGTGTCAGCGGTTAGTTGTACACCAATTCCTTCAGCACGATCTCTTCCGCCATCGCGGTCAGATTGTTCTGGTGTGCCACCCATGCCATCTGTTCGGCTTCCTTGTTCGGAGCCGGATACTTCTCGTTCAGGCTCTCGATCAGTTCTTCCATCCGGTTCTCCGCCTGCTCGTCGATCTGCGCCAGATGCTGATTCAGCCTGCCGCTCATCAGCATACTCTGATACCAGTTCTTCTTGTTCTCCCTCAGATAAGTCCTGCGCAGCATCCCGTACTTCCCAATGCTCATCGGCTTGTCTTGTACGGTCAGGTTCGGAAACAGGTAGTCCCCCTTGCGGTGATAAGTCAGTTCCATACGGTTTTCCTCCTTCGGTGATGTTCGTTTCAGTTTCGCGCTTTAATGTGCTAAAGTCCATACTGGCATTATACAACCTGTCGGCAGTTTTTGCAAGATGTTCTGTAACTTCTTTTCGGTAAATTTTCTGCATTTCCCGTCCGATGTCACGGAGAACCGCTTCGCATTGTTCCGAAACGGCATTGCCCAGGAATGTCAAGACCGGAAGTTGGTTGAAATCCACGATACGGATAAAATCCTCATCGTCCAGAACTTCCAACGGTTCCTGTCCGCAGCGTCGGGAAAGGATATAGAAAATGCTGTTGGTCATCAGCTCCCGGAAACGGACACGGAGATTATCTTCGTCCAGTCCTTCCAGAAATGTGTCTGCCACCTCATATTCCAGACCATCCATCGCTTCTTCCAGATTCTCAGCGGTCAACTGCTGTGCCAGTTCCATCAGCGCAGCATTCATGCTGTCCGTCTGGGTCAGTGCATAGGTATCCGCCAGATGGTCGAGGATCATCTGCTGGTGTTCCGAATAATCAATACGCCAGAGGATCGGCGTTCTGCCGCCCTGCACCAGATGCGTGTCCGCAATGTCAAACACATAGCGCAGCTTTGCCCGTGGACTGGCATCGTCCAGAAGTGCAATGCCCTTTGCACCACGGTTTACCCAGCGGTTCATTTTCTTGTTCCAGACTTCCAGCTCTGCACAGGCAGTCGCGTCAGGACGCTGGGCATGGATCAGCAGAGTATCTTTGAACGAATAGCGGTACAGTCGTGCCGCCACATCCAGATAGTTCATCCAGTCTTTCGGAGAATTGCTAACCCACCGCGCATTCTGCTGGGCAAGTTCCCGAATATCGTTAAATTTTGCCAACTGTTCCCTCCTTACTTCTTAGCTGGTGTTTTCGGAAATTCAAGACTATACTGCGCCCTGCCGTTTTCTACCTGCATCACAAGGTCTGCGGCAAAAGTCTTATCTTTCTTTGCGGAATAGAAATCTTTTACATGAGTGCGTCCTTTCTTCAAAAGGTCAGTTGCCATTTTCTTCGTGAGCGTTTTTTTCATGCCAGAAAGGTATTTACTTTCTTTCCAGAGGGCAAATTTGCACTCCCGGTCAGAGCAGTAAAAGTTCTGCCTGCCCTCGCAGACGGGTTTGCCGCATACCGGGCAGTCCCCGATAGATACCTTATTATAAATAGGTGATTCCTGTACGGTCGGAATCTGCCGGAGGTCTGCCAACATCTTATCCAAAAGTCCGTTGATTTCCCGCATGAAGTCGGCGGGCTTTATTTCGCCCCGTTCCATCCGCAGCAGTTCATTTTCCCACTCGGCGGTCATGCTTGCCGATTTCAGGTAATCCGGGATATTTACGATTGCCGTAACCCCCTCTGCACTGGGAAGAATCTGCTTGCCTCTGCGTTCCACATAGCCAGAAGATACCAGCTTTTCCAGAATCGCTGCACGGGTCGCAGGCGTTCCCAGTCCTTTCTTTTCCGTGTCTTTTTCAAATTCCTTGTTGCCTGCGGTTTCCATTGCAGAAAGCAGGGTATCTTCAGTAAATGCTTTCGGCGGGGAGGTAAAGCCCTGCTTTTTCTCCGCACTCACTACAGGAATCACCGCGCCCTGTTCCAGTTTCTTAGGGAATGCCACATCCTTGCTTTTTTCCTGTTCTGCAAATGGAACAGGCATTGCGGTATGGCCTGCCTGCAAAACATTTTTGTATTTTGCAGTGAATTTCCTGTCCTGACAGCATACTGTTACCAGAACATCCTCGTAGATGTACGGCGACTGCACTGCCTGCTGCATCTTCCAGACGATGAGGGCAAAGACCTTTTCTTTATCCCCGGATAGGTTATTCTGTTCACGTTTGCAGCTTTCCAGTGTCGGCAGAATCGCATGGTGGTCAGTGACTTTTTTGTTATTGACCACCTGCTTTACTCCATCTGCTTCACCGCCATAATGTTTGAGCAACTCTGTCATGGTCTGCTGCATATCTTCCGTGATGTACTGGCTGTCCGTTCGCGGGTATGTCACCAGCTTTTCTTCGTACAACTCCTGTACGATCTTCAATGTCTGGCTGGCGGTAAAGCCATAATAGCGGTTGGCTTCTCGCTGCAAGGTCGTTAAGTCGTACAGCTTCGGGGCGGACTGCTCTTTCCGCTTGTGCTCAATGCTGCAGACCACGGCACATTGTCCATCACAAGCTGCCCGCATGGTATCCGCATCCTGCTCCTGTGCCATCCGTTCCGATTCTGCCACGATGCCATTTCCCGTGATTTCCACCTTGTAGTACGGCTCTTTTACAAAGTTCTGGATTTTGCTTTGCCGTTCCGTCAGCATTGCCAGTGTCGGAGTCTGAACCCGTCCAATGGTCTGCCGTCTGCCGTATTTCTTTGTGAATGCCCGTGTGCCATTCATGCCAATCAGCCAGTCCGCCTTTGCCCTGCACTCCGAAGCGGCAAACAGGTTGTCGTACTCTGCGCCATCCTTTAAGGAATCAAAGCCTTGCTGGATAGCGGCATCTTCCATGCTGCTGATCCACAGCCGTTTAACCAGGAGTTTGCTGCCTGCCAGCCCGTACACGCGGCGAAAGATTGCTTCACCCTCACGCCCTGCGTCTGTAGGATAGTTCTCGGAGGTGACTTTTCTGACTTTGTTACTCGATGGCATCCAATGGGCCGATAAAGCGGTAGAAAATCTGGATTTTCTGGACGTATTCGCCATCGACCTTTTCCGCTCTGGATACCAGAATCTTGTCAATCAGCTGATGCAGAATCTTATAGTTCAGTTCGGTGATACCAGCGTACTTGCTGACTTCATCAATAAAATCCTGAATCTTGTCCAGCTGATCGTGTTCAGCACGGCCTTCCCGCTCGTACTGCTCAATCTTCTCGGTCAGTTCAGCCTGTTCTTTGTCGTAGCGATCTGCAAGCATTTGAAAACGTTTCTCCGGGAGAAGTCCCTTTGATACGTCCTCATAAAGTTTTGCATACAGGTCTTCGATTTCTGCGATTCGTGCTTTACACTGCTTCAAATCCCGTTTGTGCTGCGCCCGGTCAGAGGACACCCGGAGGTGCATCTGATTTGCAATCTTCTTCACAAGGGCTTCCCGATTGCTCACAGCGGCCTTTGCGTGTGCCTGAATGTCCGCAAAGACAGCTTCATGCAGAACACGGGCTTCCAAATTATGCGAGTCACAGGCTTTCGCACCATATTTCCGATAAGTGCTGCAACAATAAAAGGTCTGATCCAGAACACTGTTACGTTTGCGCCTGTGCTCGACCTTGACTAACATCGTTCTGCCGCAGTCTGCACAGCGGACGATGCCTTTGAAGATATTGTCGTAGTCGGTCTTATCGCACATAAAACTACTGGAACGGCTGTAAAGGATTCGCTGCACGTTCTCCCAACGGTCTTGTGGGATGATTGCTTCATGTGTATTCGGAACGATAGCGCGTTCTTCAAACGGAATATAACGCCGCTTTTTGGATTTCATGGACACGGTGGGCTTGGCTTCGTAGATGATGTGTCCGGCGTAGACTGGGCTGTGCAGAACCTGACTGATATAGGCACTGTCCCAATCATACATCTTTTCATCATCAATAAAGCGGCCAAACATCTCTTTCTTGTAGTAACACGGCTTCAAGACTTTTTCATCGTGGAGCCGCTTGGCGATGCGGTGAAGCCCCAGCCCTTCCTCTGCCATTGAATAGATATACTCAACAACGGGGGCGGTGTTCGGGTCGATCACAAGGTGATTGTGGTCGGCAGGGTCTTTCTGGTAGCCAAACGGTGCGCCGCTGGAGATATACTTTCCACTTTTCTTGCGTGTCCGAAGGGCACTCTTGATCTTTCGGGAAGTGTCTTTGGCGTACATTTCATTGATGATGTTTCGGAACGGGGCAATATCCATCTGAGATTGCTCGTTGGAATCATAACCATCGTTGATTGCAATATAGCGGACACCGTGTTCAGGAAAGAAGATTTCCATATACGTTCCGGTTTCGATGTGGTTGCGTCCAAGTCGGGACTGGTCTTTGGTAATGACTGTTGCCACCTTTCCTTCCCGGATATCATCCAGAAGTTCCTGAAAGGCAGGGCGGTCAGAGTTCGTACCGCTGTAACCATCATCAACATAGTACTGGCAATTCCCGAAACCGTTGCGTGTGGCATACTCCATAAGCATTGACTTTTGAGTGCGGATGCTCAGGCTTTCGCTGTTTGAACCGTCATCTTTTGACAGTCGGCAGTATAAAGCAGTTACTTTTTTGTCCTTTTCCATGTGTACCTCCATAATGGAAAAGAGACCTCATCAATCACATTGTAGCGGATGCTGCGTGACGATGCAAGCCCTTTTCCGCAGTAAAACGTCCAATTAGCCAGCGGCGAGATACGATTCGGCAGTTTTACGAATTTCTTCTTCCACAAGCCGCTGAAAAAGCGTATTCATCGGCACATTGCCGATATAATGGCGTTCCACGATCAGGCGCACGGACTTCGGACTTCTCGGCGCACGTTTGCGTGTGGTGGGCTTCTTCTCAGATTTTTCTTTGTTCAAGGGCAGACCTCCTCATTCATGTGGTGCAAATACGGAAAGGAATGGATGGATGGATTCTATTCGTTTTTCTCTTTTTGTTTTATTACGTTGGTTAGGTGAAAGTTTTCTTTGATACAGTCTTAAAGGCTGCTATACTGCATAGGAAAAATATCTTTTGCGGATGCCATTAAGAATCTGCATCACAGAATCGTGATTTTGGCGGTTCTTGAATCGTGAAAAACGCAGAACTATTCAACATTTGGAATTTTCACAAAGATGTGATTGGGCGAAGAAAACCGCGTTCGTCTGCGCTCAATCAATCCCGCAGCGTCCAATTCCTTAAGCGCACTGGAAACACTGACAGTGCTGCGCCCTAGCTGCTCAGCCAAAGAGCAAATCGTAAAAATGACAAACACGAATCCACGTTCATCTATCCAGAGATTTTTCTGCGAGAGTGTGGCACGGTCGAGTAGCAACACATAAGTCATTTTTGCAGTCTGACTCAGGTCAAGTTCCAAAAGGAAGCGTGGGTATGGGAGAAACGGCGGCAGCGGAGTTTGCGTGGTAAGATATTCTGAAATGTTGATCACCTCCAGCTGAAGCAGAAATCAGGAACAAAGAGTATGTAACGAGAATTGGAGGGTTCCAATTCTCCAGTCGCAGAAAAGCACGAAACAAGTGCTCAACTGCGTTAATAAGTTAAGGTCTCCCATATTGGTCCTCGACTTCCCTAGGAGTGGGGAATCGTCCGGCGGCGGGCTTGCACCGCACCATTGGCATTTCAGCCACCCCGTCTTCGTTATGACCGGGCTGCGAGTTACAGAAGTACCTTTTGTGAAGTACCGGACGATTGAACTATTCACTTGTCAAGGAACATATGGAAGATTTCTGGACTTTGACGGACGAAAAACATCCTTCTACTTGGTAGCCGATGAAAAAGGCCATTTCGTAGCATTGCAAGCAATTTTGTAAACAAAACGTCATAATAGTCCGAGAATGGTCTTGAAAAAGATGCCCTACACTTGGTAGGCATCGAGAACGCCTGTTTCGTAGCATTGGTGAGAAACTTGTAATTGAATTGTAATTCTTGAGACCAAATCTCCGCTTTTGAAAAAATCCTCTCAATAGGTAGGCAACGAAAACAGCCCAAAGACAACCATCTTTTTGAGAATTAACAAAAAGGTCACAAATGACCGGCTTTCAAAGAGGCGCTTCTACTATTAACAGAAAAAGTGGCCTAAAATGGGGGGTGTTGGAGAAAATTTCTGCCTTAAAAGTACGCCTCTACTCACTAGCCAGCGAGAATAGCCAAAAGCCAGCAAAAAACAAATGAATTATGTACTTCTGCCACTGATTGCAACGGCATATCGGTGACAGAAAGATCGTTTAGAGCGATTCTTCGCGGTTTGGGGTGGTAGAAATCGTTTTGTAGTTGGACTTTTTCTGCTGAAGCTGCTCCAGCTGTTTCAGCACCGATTCCTTCTCCGGGGGCTTGCCGCCCGGTGTGGAAAGCTGCTGCTTATTCAGCACCATGTCGATATACTTGCGGATATTTTTCAGGGCAGAGACATCCGGCTGCAAGGTTTCCAGTTTGGTACGCAGTTCTGCGCTGCCGGATTGCAGCGCAGAAAATTCGGCATCCAATGCCGAAAAATCTACCGCTGTGCTGCCGTTCAGTTTCATCAGAGTGCGGACAGCTTTATTAAAGGTGTCCAGCTCCTCTTTGTGCTGGGCGGCATAAGCGTCCTTGGTCAACTTGAAGTTCTTCTTGATAAAGGTGTCGTGGATGGGCTTCAGCTTGGCATGGGCGGCGGCAGCATCCTTGATCTGGGCGATTGCCCGCATACGGTTTTCGTTCTGCTTCAACTGCCTACGGAGAGGGGCGGCGGTCTGGTTCAGGTTAGAAATTGCGGTATCCAGATCCTCGATGGTGTTCAGAGAATGGGCTTTCAGATAGTCCACCGCCCGTTTGACTTCCTCAAAGTCTCGGACAGTGCATTTCAGTTTTGCCTTGCCAGACCAATCGCTGCGCTGCTCGTTGCGGAGGTTGAAGTAATCCACCAGCAGGTCGGACAGCATTGGCTCCTTGGCTTGTTCCAGTGCATCCAAAAGAATCTGCTTCTTTTCATTCAGGTCTGCGATCCAGCGTTGCAGCCCACGAATCGCACTGCGGATGGACTGCATCAGGCTATTGGCGGCGCGAATATCCCGGTTCAGGTTGCCGAGAAAAGTTTCCACTCCACGCTTTTCCATCTGGTGTGCGGCGGGACCGAGATGCACGGTCGGTATCTGCTGGATGCCCTGTCGCTCAAAGGAGCGCAGGTCAACACGTTCCGGGCGGCCAGCCGCTTCCAAATAGCGGTTGGTAATGGTCTCCCAGCCATGCCGCCAGACCTCGGCATACTTCTGGTCGTTCCAGTCCACCGTGTTTTCCTTGTGACACTTCCAGTTGCCGGAAGCGAGCCGGATGCGCTCACCGTTCTCGTCAAGGTCGTAGACCTTGCGGGCTTTCGGGAGCCACTTGCCGTGTTCATCTATTGCCCGGAGCGTCAGCAGAATGTGAGCGTGTGGGTTTCCATCTCCCTTGTCGTGGATGGCAAAGTCGGCAATCATCCCTTTGGAAACAAACTGCTCCTGACAAAACTCTTTTATCATGGACAAATACTGCTCCTTCGGCACCTCCACCGGGAACGCCAGCACGATGCGCCGGGCAAGCTGGGAGTTCCACTGGTTCTCCACAGCTTCTACGGCGTTCCAGAGGGTCGCCCGGTCTGCATATCCGGGCGGCGCATAGGATGGCAGCATGATCTCAGCGTGGACAAGCTCTTTCTTCTTGTTGTAGAATTTTGTTCTCTGGTCGTACTCGCTGAACAGCCGTTCGCCGCTTTGGTAAGCGGCCCCGGCAACAGCGGACTGCCCTTGGCTGCGCTTGACGATGGTAATTTTGAAATGCGGACACGGAATAGGCATCACCCCCAAACAAAAAGACCGCCCAGCAAGATTGCTCTTGGTGAACGGTCTGGAATTGTATTCGGTTTTGCTCGCCGCCTTAGAACGGAGTGCCATGCGCTTCGATCTCAGGCGGGAGCCGCAAAAGGATAGCTGCAAAGCAGCGCAAGGAAAATGCAGTTTTCCTTGGGATGGAATCGGGCTGGCGCACAAACGCCAGCTTCGATTTCATCGAGCCGTCTGCAAGACCGCAATTTCACCGGAACGGTGTATAATTGCGCCCTTTATTCTAAAGGGTGCGGAACGCTGCGGCTTTCGTGCAGGTCGTGAATCATCTTTGCAAGAGCCAGCGCAACTTCCGGCTGACGGAACGCAATTTTCAGCAGCTCCATCACCTGATCGTTGGTGAGTTCTTCCGGCGCAATCAGAAAACTTTCCAGCATTCCGGCACGGGTACACAGCCGATGCACACGGGCCTTGCGGGTCAGCTCTGGTATCTGGTGTTCCAGAATTTTCTCCCGGTGCTGGTAGTAGCGCAGCTGCTGTTCTGCTTTGGCTTTCTCGCTGCGGAGATAGGCGAGATCGGTTTTCGGTTGGGTCAATGGCATCACGCTCCTTTTCAAAAGTTGGTTGTATTCGACATTTTTATTGGTTCGTGGTACACTACACACAATCAATGTGAATAGAGGTGACTGCGTTGCTTGCGTTATATCTAAGTGTGCTTGATGATCGAAACTTTGAAGAAGATTTTACCGAGGTGTACAATACATACAAACGGCTGGTTTACCATACCGCTTACAAAATCATGGATGATTCGTATCTGGCAGAGGATGTGCTACAAGAGGTATTTTTGTACGTTGCAAAAAATTTTTCTAAAATTCATCGAGAAAACTGTCACGAACTCGCTGCTTATCTCGTTAGTTGTAGTAGAAGCCGTGCATATGATATGCTTCGCAAACAACGAGAAGAATTGCTGGAAGATGTCCCAAACGAACCAGATGCCGCTCCGGTGCCGGATGATGCAGCAGTTAGCACCGATAACATTGAACGTCTAACAGAACTGATTGGCCAAATGAAACCGATGTACCGTGATCCGCTACGCCTTTTGGCAATGGGATATACAAACCGTGAGATTGCAAAATCGCTGGGATTAACGGATGAAGTGGTACGAACACGGCTCTTTCGAGGACGAAAACTATTATGGAAGGAGATGAACAGCCATGAGTGAGCGGACAGACATTTCATTTGATGCGGCTTTGATGATGGCACTTCGTGCAGATGCGCAAAGAGAACTGGATTCGCTTCCAACGCCAAAGCAGTTTGAGGAAATCTACCCAGATACGTCCCAATGGGACGAACGAATGACAGAGGCCTTAAAGAAGAAAAAGCACCACCCAGTGTTGAAACGAGTACTAATTGCGGCATTGACACTCGTAATGCTGACGGTTGGTGCTCTTGCGGTCAGCGCTGATTTCCGCAGGGCAGTCTATACGATGATTCAAAAATTTCTGCCCATTGAGATGCAGCTGACTTATCAGGTGGATGGCGAACCGCTGGAGTGGCTCCCGGATGGATACAGCGACCATTATGTGCCGAACGGCTTTGAAATGGACGATGTGCAGAAATTTGAGCGAGCAGAAAACTTTTTACATGTTTACTCGTCAAAAGAAACAGAGGAAAGCTACACAGTCCGTTGCTCAATTATCCAGCCAGGGCAGCAGTCCCTGTTTGATAATGAGCATACAGTGTACGAAACCGTAAAGGTCGGAGAAGCAGATGGTGTACTTGGAACCAGTACGGATGAACATGGAAAGAATGTTTATACTCTAAGTTGGGAACATCGGGGGATTACACATACCGTTATGGGAAACATTCCATACGATGAGATTATGAAAATTGCGGAAGGTATCCGTTAAGAAAGCTGGACACTTGTGAGAGTTCACAAATGTCTGGCTTTCTTTTTGTCTGAACTTACAAAGATGGAAAATTTGAAAAATTTTCTCCTGAAAATTGAAACGAAGCGAATGCGAATTGCGTTGATTATACAAAGGCTCTTGATGGGAGCAAAAAAACGGAGGTGTATGTCTATGTCGAAAAAGCGTTTGTTGTCCATTGTTGTTTCAGCGGTGATTCTCTTGAGCTTTGCCTGCACCGCAATGGCCGCTGAAAAGTCTGAACGGTATGTAGGCGATAGTACGGTCAACGGATCTATTTACCAAACATACTATCAGGTTGATGCCCAGACTCGAACTGGAGTAAAGAAAATCAGCGTTTCAGGCGTTCTCTATGAAAAGGGGACAATTGGAACATGGCAAAAAGTAAGTAGCTGCTCAAACAGCAGCACGACCTCAACCTGCATGGTGAGCAGTAGCTTTAACACTAAGCCCGGAAAATCTTATAGGCTTGAGTATTCTGCGACCTTTAGCTATTCCGATGGACGGAGCGAAACCATTACCGGAAGTACCAGTAGATAAGTGGAGTTTGTTATATATTTCAGCAAGTTAGAAAGGTGTGAGGTAATTATAAAGGCGAGACCAACGCGAGTTATCCGATACCTAGCTATAGTCGCACTGTGCTTGCTTTTGGGCTTTATGCTTGGAAGAAAAAGCAAATATGAAAAACGAGATTATTTGAAACAATTCAAAATTGGAAAAGCAACATACTCTGAATCGTTGATATATGAGGCTTATGGCGGATTGCAAAATGATGGGATAATGTTAGCGGTATACTACGATGTGGATGCAGCCAAAATTATTCATCAACTCGATTCATGGGAGAAAATTAATGATTCTCCAACCATATCTTCTATATTAAAAAATGTGTCGTCATATTTTGGATTAGATTTTGTGATTCCTGAAATTGCAAGTGGAAATTTTTTTCTTTATGATAATAGTCAGCATAAGGAACTACGCTCGGAAGCCGAAATGAATACATTGCTTTTACATTCTGGAGATGTGAATTTTAGTCTCGTTGTCTGGGATGATGAGAAGCACACAATTTATATAGTAGAGTACAGAATTTAAGGAGGTTCGTTATGAAGAGGTTCGTATCATTAATTCTTTCAGTGTGTTTTTTGTTTTCGATAAATACTGTGTCTTATGCTGCTAACATAAGCAGCCGTAAAGCTAGCAATCCTGTTATTCAAAGCATGAATGATAAGTATCATGTTGATTTTTCGGGAATGTCGATAGATGAATTAAATAAGTTTATCGATAAGATGAAAGATGAAGATCAAACACGTGCATCTGGAAATTTGTTAAATAATACACAGCTTGCATGGTTGGCAGCTGCGCAAATTGCACGGGATAAGGGATATGAATGTGCGGCTCTTATGGTTGAATTCTCTGTATATAATATTGACTATTCTGAGAGTGTGACGGATTCTTCGACGCCATTGCTTGACAAGTTAAACACGACAACAGTTTTTAATAATTATAAAAACAAAGTACTTAATAGTGGCTTGAAAGATTTTAGTGGAGGAAGTTGGTCTTTTACAATTCAAAAGTCTGATAATGCAGATTTATTCTATGCATTGCATAGGGTAAGCACCTCTGGAACAGGCTTCATGATTGGTAATTCTATAATGTATTACTTGATTACCGTTCATGACACATTTGATTTTGCATATGACAACAACTATGACGACTTGTTTACTACTACAGTGAACAATTGGGCTTGGTTGTGCCAGCAGACGCATGTGTTGAATCCCATAGAGATAAATCTTAGCACGGCTATTGGATAAAAAATCAGTGGTATTTATTTTTTTGCGAAAGTAAAAGTTGAAATCTAAAATAAGGATGGCTCTAACGTATGAAAAATTTTACGGAGGTGTTTCCAATGCAGAGCAACTGATGTATAAGAAATCTTGTGTATTTAGAATTTTCTCAATAATCAAGCCCCCAAAATGGCAAACTTGAAATCATCGAGAGATACATAAAATATAGGGTTAAATCGACTTTCGTGTCGAAAAAACAAGTGCTAGAAATAGCAAAATCCATTGAATTTTAGAATGACATTTATAAGAAACCAGTAGATTTGCCTGATATTTGTGATTTCTTTGACCGTTGGGCCATTGATTTTGCACTACATTGATTTTGCACTACTATGAGCAAAGGAAAAACTTAAAATAAGCAAACAACCCGCCATTTGCAGCGACTGCAAGTAGCGGGTTGTTTGGCCTATTTAGAGGTTAGTCTTTCAGTTTGCCATGGTCACAGCCAAGTGAGAGATAATGCTCAATCTCACCACTCAGCACAAGCTGGACGCACTCCAAGGGCTTGTTGTATAGTAGCCAATCAAGTTCAGCTCGCTGTGCCGGGGTATTGCCGTATTCGTCCTCGATGGCAAGGCAGTCAATGGCAATGGCAGAGCCATCAGCGAACTGGGCTTCCGCTCGGTTGGTGTCCATATTATAGTGCCAAGAACGTGCTTTTTGAGAACTATTCTGGTCAAAAATTCGATTTTGTTTCATTTGAATGCCCTCTTTGATGCTTTTATGATTTAGTTTTTTGACGAGATGAGGTCTCTTTTTTCTTTCTCTTGAGTCACCCAACCGCACTATCCTGCATCACAGGCATTTACCACATAGTCAAAATCTTTATTTCGGAGCAGCTTACGCAGGACATGGAACTGCGTTTTCTTATCCTCCGAAATCAGCAGTTTCCATTCTTCCGGGAGAATGGGAAGGTCATCAAACCGCCACACCTTATAGCGTTCATCGTAGTGTTCCGGGGAAGCGTACTCTGCCAGGTGTCCCAGACACCAGCTCACCACACAATCCCCACCCTCCAGATACCCGTCCTCATGTTTGTATGCACCGATCACTTTGGAAATCGAACGCGCCACACTCGGTTTCTCTGTTATCACAAGATATTTCATACGCCCTCCTGCTGTTTTGAAAAAAGCAGGGACAGTCCTGAATCAGACCATCCCTGCACCACTATGTCATACGGTTCAACCATTTCTTATTCATTCAGAATCTTCCGATTCTTCGTCCTCGTTCTTTGTCGGCAGAGCTTCATATTCCAGATTTTCTTTCGACACTTCCGGCTCACTCTGCTTCGGCTTATAAATGTAGAAATAGAAGAACGCGCCTGCACCGCCCACACCCAGAACAAATACGATTGCCAGAATCTTGGTCAGCTTTCCATCGTCCTGTTCCGGCTCTTCGATCTCAATATCCGGTTCCGGCTCAGGTTTGGTTTCTGGCAACACGACTACCGGCTTCTCCTCTTCCTTGCCGTTGCGTTCCTCATCGGTCAGGAACTCCTGCAAATCGTACTCGTCGATCATGGAAAGCATATACACATTCTCGCTGTTCCTTGCCCGGTCAATCACCAGAAAAAAGGTGTTGCCACCCTTGGTCTTGACCGTGAAGAACTCCTTACTGGAATCATCCGTGATGTTATCTTCCACCTCGCCATTGCCCGCAATGGTGAACGGAATCTTCTCTTCCTCGGTGGGTTCCTCTTCCTCAATGACCTGTGCAGGCTCTTCTTTGACTTCCGGCTCCACATAGGCAAATGCCGGAGTGGAAAAGCCTACCGCCATCAGCAGGGTCAGCACTGCACTGGGAATCACAATACCCAGCTTTTTAAGCATCTTTCGCAATCACATCCTCCATTTCTGCTTCTTCCGAAGTCTTATTCTCGTTATTCACAGTTGTCTGGAACGTCACATTCCCCGCCTGGATATTTTCCAGCAGTGCCAACAGGTCACGTCCGCCCAGCTTTGTGCTGCGGATAGCCCGAACGATCTCATTGTCCTCTTCCTTTTTCTGTGCAGCCCGGACATTTCTCAGGTACTCTTCCAGTTCCGCGATCTTGCTTTCGGTTTTCTCTGCATCATTCAAAAACTTCTTCAGCTTTTTGCTCATCTAGCTTCTCTCCTTTCCTCTACTTGATTCTGCCAAAACCAAGGAAGTGGTTCTGCCAGTAGGTCGAATTGATGCTGGTATAAGAAATCGGGTCGCCGCAGTGAATCATCATGCCGTTGCCAACATAGATGCCAACGTGCGACGCGCCGACGGTATTATAGGTTTTTTCAAAGAAGATCAAGTCACCCGGCTGTGCATTTGCAGGAGAAACGTAGCTGCACTTGCCGCGCAGTCCGTTTGCTGTCGTGCGTCCGACATTCCAGCCATTGCCGCAGTTATTGATGACCCAGCAGACAAAGCCAGAGCAATCAAAACTGGTGCTGGGCGAACTTCCGCCCCACACATACGGCATACCCAGATACTTTTCGGCTTCTGCAATCATCCTTGCAAACTTTTCATCCGACAGGGCTTCTTCTGGAATATCATATCGGAAACCACCGCCGGAACTACCGCCTGTTCCACCCGAACCGCCAGAGCCAATGCTTCCTGTTGTGCCGCCGCTGTATGTAGGTGAGCCTGCACCAAACAGTTCCGGGCGATTGCCATAGGTCAGATTGTAGGCATCATACCGCCCAGTCTGCTTCCGATCCATGTTCTTTCTGGCAATGGTGTCAAAGCCCTTATTTTTCAGTAGGACGTTGAGGATTTTGTACTCATACTCCACTTCTTCCTGATAGGTATAGGTTTCCATGCTGACGTTTCCAAAAGCTTCAATCGTTGGCCGAATCCCTACTCTGGTTTCCATGCGTGTGCGAATCTCTATCGTTTCCCAGACTTTCAGGAGATACTGCTGCTCAAACAGCGACTTGATAACGGTTTTCACCTGTCCTCTGGTGAACTGCTCATATACGGCAGTCAGATGAGAGATCAGCTGATAAGGGTCATGCCCAATTTCGTCCAACTGGTAACGGTATTCGTCATAGCCGGGATGTGTGGACTCCATCTGCCGTATCTGCTCATCCAGCTTCTTTTCCAGTTCCAGATAATCTTCTTCTGCACCTTTCATGTCAGCATCCTTACTAGGATACGTCGTTCCGATAAAGGTGCTGCCCGTTCCCTGGATCGCTGCGGAACAGCTTGAAAATGCGCCCATAATCAGCATGAGCATCAGTGCTGCGATGCCAAGTCCCGCCCACAGGGTCTTGTTCTGCACAACGATTTCCTGCACCGCCGCTTTTGCTTTTTCGGCAAGCGTGTTCGCCGCCGTTGCCGCCTGCTTGCTGGCAGCGTTTCCAGCTTTCCGACCTCGCTTGGCTGCTGCATAGGCATCCTTATACTGCTTTTTCTGATAGAATTTTGAACCGACTGTCTTTGTTGCTTCACCTCCTGCGGCAGTCGGTGGTGGCAGGTGCGGTTTCTTTTTCAGTGACGTTTCTGCCACTTCTTCGGCCATGCCGCCCTCACTCTCCGAAAATTTCAAACGGTTGGATTTTTTCTCAACCTCGACTTTCTTCTCAGCTCTGGCAGATTTTTCTCTGGTCTTTTTCCTGCCTTTAGAGAAGCGGCACAAGCCTTCCAGCGTTTCTTCGCTCTTGTGTGCCGACTCCACGCCGGAGTTTTCCTTTTCGACCTGATGCACCTTGTTATGGGCAAAACCAGTGGCGGTATCCACTCCTTTCTTCGCCACCTTCTTAATGCCCAGCCCTGCGCCCCGGACGATGCCGCCCTGCTGCTCATCATCAAACGATAAGCGGCCCTTTTTCTTCGGCGCAGGCTCTGCATCTTCGTCCACTGGCGAAGCATCTTTTTCTTTCGCTTTGCCATCCTCCTGATGGGCTTTATAATATTCTGTACTCTGCTTGGCGGTGCTGCGCCGGGGCTTTTCCTCCTCTCCATCCTCGGCATCCATGCACACATCTTCTTCCACAACAGGGGTTTCTTCTGCACTTTCCGCAGCGTCTTTTTCCGAATCTTCCTGCTTCGGTGGTTCTTCTTCAACTGCGGACTTGGTTTCCCCGGTGCGGAGATTCTCTTCCACCAGACCGTCTTTGGTCATTTTCTGGACGATTTTATCTCTGCCCCGGAATCGCTTGTCTGCCATCGGATTCACCTCCCGTCCGGCAGGAAACTCATGCAATCAGGACTGCATGAGTCTCCCATTTATCGAGAATCCGCTCCAGCTCCCTGGCAAAAGCGATCAGCCGGGAATTGACCTCTGTGCGGTCGATGTAGCCCCGTTCTTCCATGTGGAATCCGTGGGTCAGTTCATCTGCCAGTGCGCCGACTGCGTAAAAGTCCTCCAGCACCGTATGCACCACCGATTCCTCATCGTGGAAATTCAGCATTTCCACTTCCTGATAAGGCAGGCTGGAATCGCCATCGTATTTTGCTGCCTCAGCACGGTCATGCAGCTTCAGGATCATCTGGCTCAGTTTTTTCTCGTTCATCATGCGTCTTTCTTCTCCCTGTATTTTGCAATTTCATTCGGTTTCGTGGTCATAAGGCCATAGAGTTTCAACGAAGTATCGAACTTATCCTTGAACGGAATAATGATATTGCCGTAGAACAGCAGCCCCTCGCCCTCGTTGCTGTTCGTCACATAGGAAAGCTGGAATGGCGAAATGTTGAGCTGCTTTGCAAGAATCTGCCTATCACCGGATGCCTGATTCAGCATATAGATGAAATCGCTGTTCTCAAAGATGTTCTCGATCTCCCGGCTGGCAAGCAGATCTTTGATGTTCTGCGTGATGCCCGTAGGGATGCCGCCCCATTTTCGGAAACGCTTCCAGATTTCAACACTGTATGCGGCAGTCTGCTCTTCCTTTAAGAGCAAGTGGAACTCATCAATGTAGTATCGTGTATTTTTCTTTGCATTGCGGTTGATGGTAACACGATTCCACACCTGATCCTGCACGATGAGCATACCCAGCTTTTTGAGCTGCTTGCCCAATTCTTTGATGTCAAAGCAGATAAGGCGGTTATCCAGTTCCACATTCGTCTGGTGGTTGAACACCCGCAGCGAACCATTGACGTAGATTTCCAATGCCGTGGCGATACGCTGCGCCTGCCGTTCTTTCTGCTCCCGCAGGCAGTCATATAAATCACCGAGAATCGGCATATTTTCCGGCTTCGGGTCATTCAGATATTTCTGATAGACCAGCGGCAGGCATCGGTCAATGACAGATTTTTCTTCCGGCTCCATGCCATCCCGTGCGCCCATGATAAGTTCGCACAGGGAAAGGATGAAATCCGATTTCATGCCAAGCGGGTTATCATCGTCCGCGTAGTTCAGGTTAATGTCCATCGGATTGATGTAGTCCCGGCTGGTGGATGAGATATGAATGACCTGCCCGCCCAGGGCTTCGACCAGCGGATAATACTCGCCTTCCGGGTCTGCGATGATAATATCGTCCGTTGTCGTGAAGAACACGTTTGTCATTTCACGCTTTGCGCTAAACGACTTACCACTGCCCGGTGTTCCAAGAATCAGACCGTTCGGGTTTTTGAGCTGTTTTCGGTCTGCCATAATCATGTTGTTGGACACTGCATTCAGACCGTAGTAGAGGGAATCGCCCTCCATGAAAAGTTCCTGTGTGGTGAACGGCACGAAGATGGCGGTGGAAGTTGTAGTCAATGCCCGCTTGATGGGAACCAGATTATTGGCCAGCGGCAGACTGCTCATAAGCCCCTGCTCCTGCATATAGTCCAGTCGATTCAATGTGCAGTTGAACTTCTGAGCGATACCAGCCGTCTGAAACACTGCACTATCCAGCTCCTGTTTGGTTTTCGCAGCATTGAGGAACAGCACCGTAATAAGGAACATACGCTCATTGCGGCTCTGCAAATCATCCAGAATCTTCTTGGCTTCACCACCATAAGTTGCAAGGTCACTCGGAATAATTTCCATATCATAGCCGGAACGCACCGCCTTTTTCTGTTCCTCGATCTTCATGCGGTCAAGGTCTGTGATCTTGCCCTTGATGAGTTTGATTGCCTTGAGCTGGTCTACCGACTGCACATGGATGCTGACCACCAGATTCTTGTCCATGTCCAGAAACTCTGCCAGAACCTTATCCGTCAGTTCCGGGGCAAGGATGTTCAGATAGGATACTGCGCCGATAGTATCTCCCATCTGGAAGTCCTTGCCGCTCTTGAACAGAAAACTGGTCGGAGCAATGAAGTCCTTGGTAGTCATGCCGCTTTGCAGGATGCGGTCATAGCTGAACTCAAACTTCCGTTCTTCCTCCTGATGGAACATCTCGTACATGATCTGTAAGCGTTCCACACCATTCAGCGGATATGCTTTTACGCCCAGCACCTTGAAATTGTTGAGAATATCGGTTTCGATACGCTCCAGCCGGGGCTTTGCTTCTTTCACGCTTTTGGCTTCAATGCTGAACGTGATGTACTTCGTCCGAACCAGACCGTTGTTGCCCTTGGCAAGCTGCTGTTTCAACATCTGCGCATATTCCATGCGTACATCATCGAACTGGTCATGCTGCGGCTCAATCTGAATGACCTTGTTGTATTCGCTCATATCACTTTTGTGGTTAATGAACGAAAGCTGAAAGCGGATGCTGGAATCAAAGTAGTTGAGGAAGTCACACCAGCTTTCAAAAATGGTGTTCTTATCTTCGTTTTGCGCGAGCTGATAGTTGATGTCATAGAAGCGGACGGTTTTGGAATACAGATGTTCCTCCACCCGGCAGATGCCGTCCCGTCCCATTTCCAGATACGGAATCGACCGTTGCACGGTCAAGTGATGCTCTTTCTTCTTTTTTGCTTCTGCCTTTACAGACGGCTTGAAGAATTTCTGGAAGATGCCGCCGAACAGCGGCTTCTTATCCTTTTCTTTTCCCAATAATGCCTCCCTTCTTCACTTTTGGTGTTACAGGTTTCTCCGGCTCATATTCGTACAGATTTTCGATCTCGTAGCGGCGAACCGCCGGACGTTTGAAACGGACATTGATGAAGTTCGTCAGGATGGTTTCAAGGTGCATCCCGTTTTTCTCGAACAGCGCAAAGAAAAATTCCGGGAGCATCAGCAGCACCATGCCCGCCGCCGCGTTGCTTGTGCCAAGTGTTCCCCGTGTGAGAAAGTAGAACGGAACACCGATGGATGCCGCAAAGCCCATACAGATGAGCTGCCGCTTTGTCAGGTTGAGAAAGACCTTGTTTTTGACTTTGGACAGGTCTTTCGGGATCGTTACATAAGCCATTCTTCACCATGACAGCCAGACACGCCGCCGGGATACGGCTTTTGTCTGCTGTCTTTCCTTTCCTCGGATTTTCCCGGTTTTAGTGACTGCCGAAGATCTGTTTGGACAGACTTCCCGTTTTCATCAGGCTGAAGCACAGAATCACGGTATACGCTGCAACGCCGATCAGTGCGGAGTGCATATTGCTGGAAATCCGCACCGAAGAAATCAGTGCTGCGTAAATCGCCACACAGACCATCATCAGAAATGCCTGAAATGCAAGGGCGAACAGTCCTCTGAAATAGTTGGTTCCTACATGACCCCATTCACGGTTGCTCATCGTTGCGAACGGGATCGGGGCAAGCGATGTATAGAGATAAATCTCTATCATGCGCCCATAGACAATGACAGTTATCACCACCGACATAATTTTCATGCAGAAGCTGACAAGGAAGGTTTCAAGAGCCAGCACTACCAGTTCACCGATCTCCATGGTTGCCATCGCCGCCTGCATCTGCATGGACAGCGAACTAACATCAATGGCAGTCTCGCCGTTGATGATACCGGAAGCCGAATTAACTACCGATTGTCCAACGTCAAAGACTGCCATTGTAATTGTGAACGTATTGCTGACCAGATAGATTGCGACCCATGCCTTGACAAAATACTTGAAGAACATCCATGTATCTACATCATGCAGGTTGTTTCGCTCGGTCAGCATCGAGATCAGCTCATAGCAGAGTACCAGAGTGATGATGATTCCGGCAATCGGAACTACCACCGACTCTGATAAGTTCTGAATCATACTGAAAACGCTGCTGTTCCAGTTTTGTGGAGTGCGTCCAACCTGAGCCGCGATCTCACTTGTCTTTTCATTGACATCCGTGAACATCGTACTCATGTTGGACTCCACCATTCCTGTCAGAAGTTCCCGCATCCATTTTTCGATGGCTGCAAAGATATTATCGAACAATGGCGGGAGTACCTCCTATCGCGGGTGCTTAGCCGAACAGACCAGAGAGCAGAGGGATCAGCTGCGTACCGATGAGAATGACGCCGCCACCGCTCATGAGCTGTTTTATCCCCAATTAGGTGTAAAACTCTGCTCGATGGCGGGCGGCGGCGTACAAAAAATCTATATGGTATTTTTTAAGAGAACCGTCCCGGCGGGACAGGTCAGGCAGTGACCTGTTCCACCTCCGGGATGGGTTTGAGATTAAAATGAATTTCGATAGAAATGTGTCTTGTTTTATCTTCGTCAATGCGCTCATGCACGACGATTTCTTTGATTAAGCGGTTGAGGGTGGCTGCGTCCAGCTCTGTGATGTTGGCGTATTCCTGAATGGCTTCCACCCATTGTTTTGCGTCATTGGCAAGCTGGACTTCATCGGACAGCCGCTTTCTGCCCTCGGACACTTTTGTTTTAAGCTCCGTCTGCTCGGTCTGTGTCTTTTCCAGCATGGTGTTGAAATTCTGCTCACTGATACGCCCTGCAATCATATCCTCATAAAGCCGCATGACCATTTTGTCCAGAACCTCAATCCGTTCCTCGTCCCTTGTAAGGGAGCGTTCCATTGCTTCCCGCTGTTCCCGCTGCTCGGCTTCACAGGTATTGGTCAGGCGGTCAGCAACCGCTTCCCCGTCCATCAGGGCAGCTCTGGCACATTCCCGGATTTTCCGCAGCACATGGCTGTAAAGGGTGTCATAGTCAATCCGGTGCTGGGTGCAGTGGTTCTTTCCAAAGGCATTGTAGGTCTTGCAGGAGTAAATCCGCTGGGGATGTTTTGCGTTTGTGTAGCGTATCGTCAGCGACTTCCCACACTCGCCGCATTTTATCAGTCCGGCAAACAGGCTGATTTCATTGGTCTGCCCCGGACGCTGGCGGGATTTCAGCTTGTTCTGCACAATATCAAAGCTCATGCGGTCAATCAGCGGTTCGTGCTGTCCCTCAACCACAACCCAGTCCTCCGGTTTCTTTTCCCCAATCGTGCCGATTTTGAAGCGGTAGTCTTTTTTCTGGGAAGCAATCGCCCCGGTGTAGACGGGATTCATCAAAAGGTCTTTGATAACGGAGAAGTCCCACATATACCGCCCGTTTTCCGGGTCTTTCTTTTCCCATTTGGTGCGGGTATTGCGAAGCCCCCGTTCCCGGTTCCACCATGTGGGGCAGGGGATTTTTTCTTCCTCCAGCCGTCTGCGGATATAGTTCGGACCATGACCGTTTAGGGCATATCCGAAAATCAGCCGCACAATCGGGGCGGTTTCCTCGTCAATGAGCAGATGGTTTTTGTCCTCCGGGTCTTTCCGATACCCAAACGGGGCAAGACACCCGGTAAACTGTCCTTTCTGCGCTTTCAGAAGATAAGAGGAATGGACTTTCTTGGAAATATCCTTGCTGTACATCTCGTTCAGGATATTCTTGAACGGGGCAATGTCGTTGTTATCCCGTAAGGTGTCGATACCGTCATTCATGGCGATATAGCGCACCCCGTTTCTTGGGAAAAAGTCCTCAATCAAATGCCCGGTTTGCAGATAGTTACGCCCCAGTCGGCTGAGGTCTTTCGTGATAACAAGGTTGATTTGCCTGCGCTCAATGGATCTCAACATTCTCTGTAAATCAGGACGCTCCATATTAAGACCTGTGAAGCCATCGTCCTGATAGACTGCCACAACCTCCCATCCCTGCTTTTCGCAGTATTTTTCCAGCATATCACGCTGGTTTGCGATACTGGCACTTTCGCCTTGCAGGTCATCGTCCTTTGACAGTCTGCAATAGACCGCTGCACGATAGCCCCCGGCAAGTGCCGAACCGATTGTTCTGTATTCCATTTCGTTCATCATAGCCATTTACCCACACAATCCAGACGGTATCCGGCTCTTTTGAACCTCATCTTCATTATACTTCAATTCTTTCTTTTTAGCAAGATATTCTTTTGTATTTGACTTGCCGTATTTCTGGGAAATCAGGCTGACGAACACATCGGTGGCGTCCAGCTCCCCGTCAAATACAGTGGTCACATGAATCTCTGTTTTGTTTTTTGCCATAGGCAGTTATCCTCCATACATGAAAATAGCCAGACAGAGGGTGTCGGCAACGAAGTCCGGCAACGGGCTTCAAAAGACCTTGCAAACAATCTCAATCTGGCGGTGGTTACTATTTATACTTTTCTTTTATTTTTCTGTTGTTTTGGTTGTCATAGGGGAGAAAAGCCCGCAGTTATGGTTTTTTCCCCGGCAACCGGCTCGGCAACGGGATAGCAACGAAGTCGGCAACGGGCTGTCATTTTCAGAATGGAAGCTCCATCTGCTCCGTGACCTCCACAAAACCGTCCATAGATTTTTCGGGCGGGTTGTCGGTGTCCGTTGCCGGGATTTCACGCTCCCAGCCCTTTTGTCTGCCATATTCCGCAAACATTCTTGGATTGGAAAAGTAGTTCCACCCGGTAATGCACTGGTTCATTATCTCGTTGATTTCCCGGATTTCCCATTGCTTCGGCTCGTCAAAGGTGTGATTTAAGGCTTCCTTGTAGAGCTGCTTGGAACAGACCGTTTCCCCGGTGTACTTATCAAGGTAAGCCTGTATCATCCCGGCTTTGGTGTCCTCCGGCATAAAATCCCGCTGGTGTTCTTTGAGATACCGCTGCATGGCAGGGCTGAAAGCCAGCTTGTACCTGCCGCTTCGGTAAATCTCCATTGCTTCCGCCCACATCTGGCTGATATAGGCTCTGGAAGCGGCTTCGTCCTCCAAAATGTGAACCTCGGCTTGCTCCGGGTACACCATGACCGGGATAAATCGGCGGTTGCCGGAACGGTCAAGGGGGAGAAAGTCAAGGGCGTTGGAAGTACCGCCGAACACGCACTGACGGGGACGGTCTGCCGGGTGGGTTTCATAGGGTATCTTATAAACCTCTTTCTGTCGGCTTAGAAAAGACTTGATTTCCTCAATGCTCTTGGCATTGGCGGTTGCCATCATTTCCGACATTTCAATTATCCAGTGACCTTGCAGCTTGCGGTACACGTTATCATCGTCCAGCTTCCGCAAATCATCGGAAAACCACTCGTCCCGGACTGCCAGCAGACGGAAGAAGGTGGACTTGCCAGCCCCCTGACCGCCTACCAGACACAGCATGATTTCAAACTTGCTTCCGGGCTTAAATGCCCTTGTAATCGCCCCCAAAAGAAACAGCTTTAGAGCTTCATAGGTGTAATCGTCCACATCCGCCCCCAGAAAGTGCCGCAGACAGAAGCGGATGCGCTCCGTCCCGTCCCATGCAAGGCTGTTCAGAAAATCCCGGATGGGGTGGTACTTATTCTCATTCGCCACAATCCCGATGGCGGTTTCAATCTTTTTCTCACTGGTCAGCCCGTAGGTTTCCTCCAGATAGAGAAGCAGATACTTCATGTCTGTATCGGTCAGGGCTGTGCTTTCTCTGTGAAAACCGATGGGCTTTATGATGTCCTTTCGGTCGGTCAGGATGTTATAGGCGATTGCCCCGGCAAGCACCGGGTCACGCTGGAATACGGTCAGGCAGTTCCGTATGCTCTGGCGGACACCGCCTTTCTCGGTGGTTTCCAGAGTTGCCTTTACTTCCTCAACGCTCTGGGGCGGCTGCATGGCGTTCATGGTGTTTTTTAGTTCTTGCTGCGTCTGCGGCGGCAAGCTCTGCCATTCGCTGTTCAAGCTGTATCACATCCTTTCCATGTTCCGTAATCAGTGAAGCGATTTCCTCCGTATCCCCAAACAGCAGCACATCCAGCAGATATTCCACATGGGCTTGCTTCTGCAAGGCTTCCACGAACCGGGGATGAAACGCTTCCTCCGGGGAGTGCGGGGCATAGTCGGTTTTCCATACCCGTAAGAGGTGTAGATAATCGGCAAGGACACGGAAGCAATGTGCCTTTGCTTCCCGGAACTGTTCTTCCGGGGATTTCTGCCGGGGCTTGGGCTTCCTTGCCCTGCCCGGTGGCTTCCAGTCCTCATAGGCAAGCCCGAAGTCACTCGCCAACTGTGCGGCGGCTTCCTTTTTCCCCAGCCCGTACAGGGCAGCTACAAAATCAATCACATCCCCATCTGCACCACATCCGAAGCAGTGGAAACGCTTGTCCAGCTTCATGCTGGGGGTCTTATCGTTGTGGAACGGGCAGCAAGCCATCCCGTTTCTGTTTACCCGGATTCCGTAATGCTCCGCAGCCTGTCTTGTCGTAACGGACTGCTTCACAGCTTCAAATACATTCAAATCAATTCCTCCTTGTAAAAAAGAAAAGGCACTTATCATTCTCAATCTGAAAATGGCAAGTGCCTGTTAAAGTTCCATATCCTGTTGTTTGTGTTTCGTCTGCGCCGGGGCGTTTTTCTGTGCTCTCTTCTCGTCAGCCTTATCCTGCAAGACTTCTTTGAGGGGCTGCTTCTTGGGCGGCTCTTTGCTTTCCTCTGTGCCGGGTGTGGCTTTCCGTACCCAGTAGCGGATGTCCCACAGCTTCTTCAAATCTTCCTGCACCTCGGTCAACGGTACTTTCAAGTCTGCGATTTCGTCCACAAGCTTCGCCTGTTCCTGCAAAAGCTCCTTTTTCGTGCTGTCCTTATCGTCCGGGTGCTTGGCAAGGTAGGCACTGGCTTTCTCAAACCGGGCAACCTCCGGGTGTTCCAGCTTGAATTTTTCCTTAGTTTTCTTGAAAAATATCTTCTGGTATTTCTCATAAACGGGCTTACATTCCTTACAGTCCGTCCGGGCGGCAAGGATAGCGTCAATCACGTTGCTGCGGGTTTCCTTTGGCTTCATCTGCTTTCGGTAGTCGGCGGCAGATTTCCCGGACGTTTCTATAAAGTTTTCCAAATCCTCCACGGTGGAAAGTCCCTTTCTCTGGAGATAGGACAGGGCTTCGCTGACTGCCTTTAAGTCTTTGGAAGTCCCCCGGCTTTGTCCCGCCCGTGTCCAGCTGCTCCGTTCTGCCTTTCGTATCTCCATATACTTCATCAGCAGATTGGGAAGAAAGACCGCTTCCTCCGCAGCTTTTTGGGCAAGCAGTTCATTCCGCTTTTCGCTAAGCTCCGCAATCCAGCCTTTGAGATTTTTAATAAGCTGCCGGATGGACTTCATCAAACTATTGGCGGCTTTGATTTCTCGGTTCAGGTTGCCGATGTTCGTCTGAATCCCACGCTTTTCCATCTGCCGGACAGCAGCCCCTTCATGGACGGTAGGGATAATATCAAGCCCCTGTCTTTCGTAAGAACGGAGATCTACTCGTTCCGGGCGGTTGTTGGCTTCCAGATAGCGGTTTTGGATGACCTCCCATTCATGCCGCCAGATTTCGCCATATTTGCGGTCGTTCCAGTCAACCGTATCTTCCTTGTGGCTTTTCCACCTGCCGGACGGGAGCTTGATTCGTTCCCCGTTCTTATCAAGTTCATAGACCTTGCGGCTCTTGGGAAGCCATTTTCCATGTTCGTCCATTGCCCTCATAGTGAGCATGATATGGGCGTGGGGATTGTGTCCCGGCGGATGGGGGTCATGGATTGCAAAATCAGCAATCATGCCTTTGGAAACAAACTGCTGCTCACAAAACTCCCGTACAAGGGCGGCGTACTGGTCGGGCGGTATCTCTCTGGGAATGGAAAGCACCCACCGCCTTGCAAGCTGGGAGTTCCATTGCTTCTCAACAGCTTCGGCAGCGTTCCAGAGGGTGTTGCGGTCTGTGTACTCCAGGGGAGCGTTTGCCGGGAGCAGGATTTCATTGTGGACGATACCACGCTTTTCCGGGTAGTGTTTTACTTCCTGGTCATATTCACAGAACAGCTTTTCGCCGCTCTGGTAAGCAGCGGCGGCAACCGCAGACTGGCGGTGGCTGCGCTGCACAATAGAGATTTCGTTGTGTGGACAGGGCATTTTGTGTTCCTCCTTTCCGTTTTTGGACATAGAAAAAGCAGGATACCTTTTCAGATTTCCTGCTTGTTGTGCCGCTGGGGGCGGCGGGTATTTAGTAATACATTTACATAGTTTTGTGCAAGTACCAAAGTCGCACAATAAATACAATTTGTCCAATAGCATAAGCCCCAATAATAGTGAAACATGGGACTACTGTCATATATCCGGTGAAAATCAAAGCAAAAATAGAAACAGCAATCGTAACATTCATTACCTTGAAGCCACTTGCCATAGCAGCATTACTAAGCGAAATATTTCTCTCGTCATTTTCCTCTATTTCCATTTCTTTGGTTTTCTTAACGAACAAGTCGCACACACCAGATACAATCAGCAAAATTCCAATGAGAGATGTACCTACTACTATTAAGTCGGGACGTGGCACAGGTATTATTTCATGTACTCCCAAACCGTATGTTAGCAATCCTCCCAGTAGAATAATCATTCCTGTAACTGTCATTAAAATCAACAACCTTTTTTTCATAATCAATCCTCCTCGTAAATAAAAATTTCTTCAATACTCATGTTGAAATATCTGGCAATCTTAAATGCCAACTGAATAGATGGGTTATAGCGTCCGTTTTCCAAAGAGCCGATGGTCTGGCGTGATACTTCCAATGCATTTGCTAAATCTTCTTGCTTTATGCCTCGTTGCTTTCGTAATTCTTCCAGGCGATTTTTCATGTCATCCTCCTCTCTTATGGAAAGTTAACTTTCCATGCTTCCATTATATCACATAGTTCTTTTATGTCAAGTTAGCTTTCCATTTGCATTATATTTTATGAAACTTATCGGCTGGGAACAGCTTGCAACGCAAGGTGTCCCCAGATGGCAAGTCCACAAAAGGGTAGCTGGCGGCAGCCAGCGCAGGGGAAGCGTAGCGTCCCCTGTATGATTTGGAGCAGACCTTGACTGCGGAAAATCACAGCCCTCCGGCAAGGAGCCTTCGGAGAACGCAATGCACCAACCTCTGGGTGGTGTATAATTGCGCCCTTAGTAAACTAAGGGGTTTCCG